>JAJRTI010000048.1 GCA_024278415.1 Planctomycetota bacterium
GGTCAGTGGTCAGTGGTCAGTGGTCAGTCGGATCAGTCGGATCAGTCGGATCAGTTCATTGGCCGTACGGCAGGCGGGACTCCGAACCCTCACCCCTCACCCCTCAACCATTCCGCCCCATGCCCCTCAAAGTCCATAACACGCTCACCCGCCAGCGCGAGGAATTCGTGCCGCAAGAGGAAGGCCGCGTGGGCATGTACGTCTGCGGCCCCACCGTATACGGCCACGCGCACCTGGGCCATGCCAAGAGCTACGTGAGCTTCGACGTGATCGTGCGCTATCTGCGCCACGTCGGCTACCAGGTGCGATACGTGCAGAACATCACGGACGTGGGCCACCTGACCGACGATGCGGATGATGGCGAGGACAAGATCGCCAAGCGCGCCGCGCTCGAAAAGGTGCAGCCCATGGAGCTGGTCGAGACCTACATGCGCAGCTACTTCGAGGACATGGACGCGCTCAACTGCCTGCGGCCCGATATCTCGCCACGGGCCAGCGGCCACGTGCCCGAGATGATCGCTCTGATCGAGAAGCTCCTCGCCAAGGGGTACGCGTACGAGGCCAAGGGCTCGGTGTACTTCGACGTGAGCAAATGGCGAACGTACGGCGCGCTCTCGGGACGGAACGTCGAGGAGATGGAGGCCGGCGCACGCGTCGAGGTCAACGAGGAGAAGAAGGCCCCCGCAGATTTCGCGCTCTGGAAACGCGCGGAGCCCGGCCACATCATGCGCTGGAACAGTCCCTGGGGCGAGGGCTTCCCCGGCTGGCACATCGAGTGCTCCGTCATGTCCATGAAGTACCTCGGCGAAACGCTCGACATCCACGGCGGGGGCTTGGAGAACTCCTTCCCCCACCACGAGTGCGAGATCGCCCAGAGCGAAGCCGCAACCGGCAAGCCGTTCGTGCGCTACTGGCTGCACAACAACATGGTCACCGTCGACGGCACGAAGATGGGCAAGTCCCTCGGCAACTTCGTCACCCTCAAGGATGCGTTCGCCAAGCACTCGCCCATGACCGTGCGCTTGTTCGTGCTCACCACCCACTACCGCAGCAACCTCGACTACAGCGACGCCGCGCTCGAAGCCGCGGACAAGGGCCGCCAGCGGCTGCTCACCGCGTACCGCCTGCTCATGGAGAAACTGGGAGCAATCGAGGACGGCGAGAAACCGGGTGAGTTGCCCGCCACACTCGCCGAGCACCGGCAGCGGTTCATGGACGCGATGGATGAGGACTTCAACACGGCCGGCGCGCTCGCGGCGCTGTTCGACTTCGCGCACGAGGCCAACGGGATGCTCGCATCGCCTGAGCCGCCGGACCGGCCAGGGCTGCTCGCGATCCAGGCGGCGTACGACGAACTGGCCGGCGACATCCTCGGTCTCGTGCTCGAGGAGGAGGCCCAAGCCGGCGCGTCGCTCGAAAACGACCTGATCCAGCTCCTCATCGACACCCGCAAGGGCCTGCGCGAGGCCAAGCAGTACGACCTCGCCGACCAAATCCGTGACCGCCTGGCCGAACTGAAGGTCCAGCTCGAAGACAAGCCCGAGGGCACGGTCTGGCGCAAAGCGTAGAGGACATGGTTGATGGGTAATGGTTGATGGGCGGAAGCCCGCCGAAGGCGGGATCGCATCGTGTCCCCAGACGAAGGAACATTCCAATGCCTCATATCTTCTCCCCCATCACCATCAATGGCCTGGAGATCCGCAACCGCTTCGTCCGATCCGCCACAGGCGAAAGCATGGCGCCGGACGATGGGAGCATCACGGACGACCTCATCGAGATCTACCGCGCGCTTGCGGATGGTGGCTGCGGCCTCATCATCACCGGCCACACCTTCGTCAAGGCCAACGGCCGCGCGGGGTTCGGCATGACCGGCCTGCACGACGACAGCCTCATCCCCGGCTGGAAACGCCTCGTGGACTCCGTGCACGAGGCTGAGAGCAAGATCGTCGTGCAACTCAACCATGCAGGCCGGCAGACGCACCCCAAGATCGTCGGCGAAACGCCGGTCGCACCCTCGCCCGTCGCGGCCGAAGGCGCGTCATTCACCCCACGTGAGCTGACACACGACGACATCCTCGACCTGATCGACTGCTACGCCCAAGCCGCTCGCCGCGCGAAGGAGGCCGGCTTCGACGGCGTACAGATCCACTGCGCGCATGGATACCTGCTCAGCGAGTTCATCTCCCCCCACACCAACCGGCGCACCGATTCATGGGGCGGCAGCGAGGAGAACCGAGCACGCATGCTGCTGGAAGTGCTCCAAGCCATCCGGGCCCAAGTCGGCGATGGCTACCCGGTCATGGTCAAACTCAACGCTCTCGACTTCCTCGACTACGGCCTCACACTCGACATGAGCACAGGGATCGCCAAACGCCTGGAAGCCGCCGGCATCGACGCCATCGAAGTCAGCGCCGGCATGGCCGTGACCGTGGACAAGATCGTGCGCAAGGGCATCGACTCGCCCGACAAGGAAGCGTACTTCGAGGACGAGGTAAAGGCCTTCCGCGCCGCGGTGGACGCGCCACTCATGATGGTCGGCGGCATGCGCAGCCGCGGCGTCATGGAGCGCGTGCTCGGCGAGGGCACGGCGGACTTCATCTCGCTCTGCCGGCCATTCATTCGCGAGCCGAATCTGGCCAACAAGTTCAAGACTGGAGCGATCGACCGGGTGGCTTGCACCTCGTGCAACCTGTGCAGCAGCGTGCGGCGCAAGGGCAAGCTGCGCTGCATGGCCGTCGAGAAAGCGGGCGCTGGCGACTGAGCAGGCCCTGTGCGCAGGCGCTTGTAGCACGCTCGTAAGAGCGTCTCTGGCCACGGCAGTGAGGTTACGAGAGCGGAACGCACTGACGTGCGTGCTACAACAGCGGAGCGCGCCGCGCTTTGGAGATGCCTCGTACAGCCACGCTGCTCGTATTCAGCCGTGGCCTGATATAATCAGAGTCAGTGCAACGTCCCCGCGTCCTCCCAGGAGCCACTGCGCATGTTCGTCGTCAAGTGTCCCAAATGTGGCAAGCAGTCGAAGGCTTTTGTCGACCACGCTGGCCGCCGCGGTGTGTGCCCGCACTGCCAAGCCAAGATCGCCATCGTAGCCGAAGCAGGCCAGGAACCGGCGGAGGGCATGGCCGCGATCGCTCCGGCGCCGGCCGCCAAAGCCCGCGGCACGAAACGCCGGGCCGAGTTGCCGGACACCTCGCCCTCCGTGCTCCCGCTCGCGCTCCTGGCTATCGCCGCCACGTGGGCCGTGTTCAAGTACGGGCCGATCCTGTGCCCGGGCACCGCGCTCCAACCCGCGTGGGAGCTGCTCGCGTCGTGCCTGTGGATCGGCAAGGTCGAGGTGTTCATGTTCCTCTGGGGCATGCTCATGCTCGGCGCCAAGGCGATGCTCTGCGCGGCCCAGCGCCGGCCGCTCCGATGGCAGGCGCTCCCGGAAACGTTCACCGGCGATCGCCGTGTCTCACCAGCCGATGCCGACGCCTGCCTCGCGCACGTGCAGAGCCTCTGCCGGCGGCCGCGGCGCTCCATCCTTCTCAACCGCGTCTGGTGCGCGCTCGAACACTTGCGCCAGACCCGAAACGTGCAGGAAGTCCGCGGCGCCATGGCCGGCCAGGCCGCGATCGACGCCAACCTGCTCGACTCCAGCTACAGCATGCTGCGGTTCCTCGTGTGGGTCATCCCCATCCTCGGCTTCATCGGCACGGTCACCGGCATCGGCATCGCCGTGTCCCGCTTTGGGGACTTCATCCCGCAAGTCTCCGAGATCGAGAAGGCTATGGACAGCCTTCGCACAGGCTTGGGCCAAGTCACGACCGGCCTCGGCGCCGCGTTCAACACCACCCTCGTCGCCCTCATCCTCGTCACCCCGCTCATGCTCATCACCTCGTGGCTGCGTAACTCCGAGGAGCGGCTACTCGCGGAGATCGACCAGTACACGAACCATGAGTTGCTGGCCGCGATGGGGGAGAATAAGGAGTAAAGCGTAAAGACGTAAAACGTAAGGAGCGGAGTCGCGCACATCGCTCGGCCTCCCCCTTACGTTTCACGTTTTACGTCTTCACGTTTCACGCCCCATGATTCCCCACCCCAAACGCCAACCGGCGACCATCTCGTTCTTCTCGTTCCTGAGCGTGATCTCCTGCACGATCGGCCTGCTCATGTTCGTGCTCGCCGGGGTGACGGTCGTCTCGTTTTGGGGAGCGGAGCAGGTGGTCATGGACGTGAAGGAGCAGCCGGGCGGCAAGCCGGGATTGGGCCGGGTCTACATCGAGTGCCGGTCCGATGGGCTTGTGGTCTACCCGCGGGAGGAGCTGGTGCGCGCAGGCGTGCTCGCGCACGGGACACGCTGGTACGACAGCGCGTTCGGCCGCGTGCTCGCCCAGCTCGCCAAGGGCCGCGGCGGCTCGCTCTACTTCCTCGTGCGGCCCAAGGGGTTGCCGGTCTTCCGACAGGCCCTTGGATACACGTACGCGGCCGGCGGCGGCACGTCCGACGCGGTCGCGGCTGGCACGGCCAAATTCCCCATCGGCCATCAGATGGTGCTCATGCCAGGCCCCATCCGCATCATACGCGGAAAGGAGGCCGGCGCCCCATGATCCGCCGCCCCAGCACCGCGCCCGAACTGGGCTTGGATTCGCTCACCGACACCATGACCAACATGATGGGGGTCATCCTCCTCATGGTCGTCGTCACGGTGATCATGTCCGGCGGCATGCGCCTCGTGCTGCTCGGGCAACTCAGCGACCCGGTGGGCAAGACACCGCTGTACCTCGTGTGCCGCGATGGCCGCATCCGCTTCCTGCACAACGGCAACGCCTGGCAGCGCGAACTCGCCCAACTTTGCGCCGAGCTGGAGCGCTCGCTGGGCCGCAAGCCCACCACCAGCGAGGCCATCGTCGAGGCCAACCGCCGCGGGCTGTGCAAAGGCTCCGACCTCGCACCCACCTTCGTGCGCGAGAAGGTGCGGGAGAATGGGCGTGAGGTCTATGTCGTCGGCCTGCGCTTCCATCCCCGAACCGACAAGCCCGCGCCGGGGCCCATGCCCCTGCTCACCCCGGCCGCGGCAAAGGCGCTCGCCGCGTTCGATCCCAAGAGGCAATATATCGACACATTCCTCTACCAAAGCGGCATCGACGCGTTCAAGACACTCCAGGCCAGGGCCAAGGAGCACCACTGGAGCCTCGGCTGGCGCCCTATGCTCGCCTACCAGACCCCAGGCCTCAGCGACTACGGCATGCCCGGCACGGTCGGCGGAGATCGGTAGGCAGAATGGTTCATGGTTCATGGTTCATGGTTCATGGTTCATGGTTGATGGTTCGGAGTCCCGCCTGTAGGGCCGTCGCAGCAAAGCGAGACGGCCCGTTTAGGCGGCCTGGTCCGAGTGACGTAACATTTGACCAATGACCAATGACCAATGACCAATGACCAATGACCAATGACCAATGACCAATGACCAATGACCAATGACCAATGACCAATGACCAGTGACCAGTGACCAGCGACCAGCGACTCCTGATCCCTGACGAATGACCTGTCCCCCACACCCGGCGACCCGCTTGCGATTGCCCAGCATGCTGGCGATCTGCTTGGCCTTCTCCGCGGTCGCCGCGGCCGGCCCGTCAGACCGGTGGTTGTCGCTGGCACAAGGAGCGTGGGACCCCGACACGAAGCTTCGCTACCTCAACGAGGCCGTGGCCGCGGAGCCGTCCTCGTGGATCCCGTGGGCCATGCGTGCGGAGGCGTACTTGGCCCGGCGAGCGTACACGGTCGCGATTCGAGACGCGTCGAGGGCCACCAAACTCAACCCTCGCGAGTGGAGGCCATGGAGCATCCTCGCCGAGGCCCGCCTCCACCTTGGGCAAAACAAACAAGCCGCGCAGGCGGCAACCCAAGCCATCGCCATGAAGCCGGGCGAAGCCTCCCCGCACGCGATTCGAGCGGAAGCCTACCTCCGACTCGGCAACATGCGCCAGGCCGCAGACGACGCATCCACCGCGCTCTATATCAAGCCCCTCAACCCGCAAGCGCTTCGCACGCGCGTGGACGCGCGCCTGGCGATGGGACAGTACGCGCGCGCACTTGACGACCTCAACGCGTTGCTCGGATTCAACAACGCGGATGTGTTCGCACTGCGCCGCCGCGCGCGCGCGTTCGCGGCCTTGGGCCGGCTCGACGAGGCGTTGCGGGACTGCGACGCCTTGGCCGCGAACGACCCACGGTCAACCGATCCCCTGCTGCTCAAGGCGGACGTGCTCAACAGCGTCGGCAAGCACCTCGACGCCGCGGCCGCGATCCAGGCCGCGATCCAGCAGCACCAGCAAAACCCCATGCTCTGGGTCGCTCTGGGCGAAACGTACGCCCGCGCCGGCCGCAAAGCCGACGCGCTGCACGCGTTCAACGCCGCGCTCAAGCTCAACCCCAGCGACGCCCAGGCGCTCGCGGCCCGCGCGGAGCTGCGGCGCACTCAGCGGGACTACGACGCCGCGCTTACCGATGCCACCGCCGCGCTCGAACTCGACCCGCACAGCGCGTTTGCACGCGTCACCCGCGCAGCCGTGCACGCGGAGCGAGAAGACTGGGCCGCCGCTATCAAGGATCTCAACGCCGCGCTCGCCGACGAGCCTGGGTACCGCGATGCGCTGCGCCTGCGCGCCCGCGTCTATCGCATGACCCATGAGTGGGATCTCGCGATCCGAGACGCAAAGCGCCTGATCGCGGCGACGCGCACGCCCAAGGGGCGCGCCAAGGCGTATATCGATCTCGGGCTCGCGCATGCCGCCAAGGGCCAGTATCGCACGGCCGTGCGCGTGCTCAACCGGGCCGTGGAACTCGCCCCCGGCCTGGCGGAGACGTACTTCGCCCGCGCCAACGCACACCGCATGAACGGCGAGCCGGCCAAGGGACTGCCGGACTGCGACAAAGGCATCAAGCTCATGCCCGACTCTGCATACGGCCGGCTCCTGCGCGGGGTCTGCTATTTCCAGATGGAGGACATGGCCAAAGCCAGCGCCGATCTGGCCGCGGCGGTCCGGCTCGACAAACGCCAGGAATGGATCGCATGGATTCAGGCCTTCCGAGCGGAGACCTTTCGCCAGCAGAAGCGCTACCGGGAGAGCATCGCCGCGGCCACGATCGCGTTGGGCAGCCGGCCCAAGCTCGCCCACCCCATGGCCTATGTTGTGCGCGGGGCGTCGCGCCGCGCGAGTGGCGATTCTCCCGGAGCCGTGCGCGATACGACCGCGGCCATTCGCTTGCGCCCGGACTTGGCCATCGCGTACGCAGAGCGCGGCGCCGCTTACCGCGCCCTGCACGAGTATGCGAAAGCCATCGACGATTGCGACCAGGCGATCGCGCTGCTGCCCATGCTCGATTTGGCTTACTACGAACGCGGCCACGCCGCGCTCGCCCAATACCGCGGCCACGAAGCGCCCACACAAGCCAGCGTCGCCGCACTCAAGGCGATCATGACCGGCATGGGCGGGCCCGACGTGCCGTTCGAGTTGGCCCGATCCGCACCCGAACCCGCAGCCCCCGTGCCCTTCCCAACGCCGTTGCCCACGCCCAGCCGGCCCTACACGCCGGAGCCCGTGGATACCGAAGCTGACAAGTCCGACACCCACCCTCTTGACCGCGCGGCGTCGGACTTTCGCATGCTGCTCCGCATGGGCTACAAGCCCAGGGAGTCCGCGGCCGGCCTAGCCGCGTGCCTCCACGAGATGGCCCGTTTCGAGGAAGCCATCGCGGCCTGCAATGCCGGACTCGCCAAGCACGCGAAAGACGCGCGCCTGCTCTGTGCGCGGGCCGCGGCCAAGTACGCCATGGGCCACGCCGCAGCCGGTTTGGCCGACGCCCGCGCAGCCGTCGCCGCGGAACCCCAGTCCGGCGAAGCCGCGCTAACCCTGGCCTACGGCCTCGCTCTGGCCAGACGCTGGCCAGAGGCTGCGGCCGCATGCGGCCGCGCACTCGCGGCGCGGCCCGACACGTATACCGCGGCCCGCGCAACGCTGTTGCGCTTCGCGGCGCAGGCCCACGCCGCGACGGCTGATGCGGCGCTGGCCTCCCTGCGCCAGCGCCTACAGGCTCGCGGCCGCGACGCTACGGCCTGGCCCAGCCCAATCGCAACGGCGCTCGCGGCAGGCGAAAACCTGCGGACGTTCGCCGAGCGAGTGGCCACGGCCAGTGAAGAGCACATCGCGCGGCGCCGGCTCAGCCAAGCAAGCTACTACTTCGGCGCGGCCGCGCTCGCAGCCGGCCGCCGCATCCAGGCCCGGGCCGCGTTCCAGCGCGCGGTGTCGCTCGACACGCCTCAAGTCATCGAACACACGCTCGCGGCTCGTGAGCTGCGCAGATAGGTCGAGCCGTGTTCGCCTCTCGGCGGAAACCAAACACCTACAACCGCTCCCTTCCATGCACTGCCCCGAATGCCAACATATCATGACGTCGGACTGGCTCGAGCCAAGCGCCGGTCTGCACTGCCCACATTGTGGCTGTCACGTCATCGACCCGTTGCCCGGCCTCCCGCTGATCGTCCCGCGTCGGGCTCGGCGTGCGGCCCCTTGGCTCGTGGCGGCCGCTATCCTGCTCGTGTTGGCGGCCGGCGCCGCCGCGCTTGTGTGGCGCGGTGGCCGCAAGAGGCGGCCGCAGCGCCCGGCGGCAGTGGCCAAGGCGGAGCGGCCTGCGCCCCCCCAAGTCGCGGATCGCCCCGAGCCGTCGGCCGACCAACCCAAGCCTACTGAGCCCAAGCCACCCGCTGACAAGCCCAAAGCCGAGCAGCAGAAGAAGGACGAAAAGGCAAAGGAAAAGGAAAGAGAGAAACCGAAGCCCCCCGAAAAGCCTCGGCCCAGCGACACACCGACCGCGCCGGACGGCCTGCCCATACCGACCGGGCAGAAGGAGAAGGACCAGCGCGTGCGCGAGCCGGAGCCGCGACGGCGCCCCCCCCCGCCCCAGCCGAGTGGCGCCGGAACCCCGCCAGGCGCGGGCAAGGCGGGCGGAACGGCCGGCGGGCCGCGGCCCACCCGCGGAGGCGCGCCTCGGCTTGCCCTGCGTCCGGTGATCTTCTACGGCCTTAGCGCGGTGACCGGGATCGCATTCTCGCCCCAGCAACTCAAGCTCGCGTCCGCCCACCGCGACGGCTCCGTGCGGGTGTGGGACATGACTGGGGCGAGCGATAAGCCACTGGTGATCAAGTGCGAGTCCGGCCGGCCGCTGGCCGTGGCGTTCCATCCCGATGGCCGGCATTGTGCGGTGATGACCGCCAACACAGTCGAGTTGTTCGCGCTCCCCACCGGCACGTGGATCGGCCGCATCGACTCCCAGGCTGCGCTGTCGTCCATGGCGATCTCGCGCAGCGGCGAGTATCTCGCCACGGCCGAGCGCGACGGCGCGGTCGTGCTGCGTTCCTTGCGGTCACTGCGCGTCACCAACCGGCTCGCTAGTTGTGGCGGCACACAGGCGCTCGCCTGGTCCGAGCGCTACGGCGACATCGCCGTCGCGTGCGCGGACAACGCGGTGCGGTTGTGGAACCCGGAGGTGGCCGACGCCCCCCGCCTGCTCGTGGGCCACCTCGACTGGGTCTCCTCTATCGCCATCGCAGACGCGGCGAGCAGGGTCGTGACCGGCTCATGGGACGCGACGGTGCGCGTGTGGGACCGCAGCACGGACAAGTGCACCGCCGTCCTCCGCGGCCATGCCAACCGCGTCACGGCCGTGGCCTGCACGCCGGGTGCGGAGGCCGTCGCGTCAGGCGACGATTCCGGCATTGTGAAGGTGTGGTCGCTTCGCCCCCCGATCGATATCGCGACCTTCCACGGCCACACGGGCCGCGTCACGGGCCTCGTATTCGTCGCACGGAATTGGGTTGTCAGCGCGTCTGAAGACGGCTCAGCCAGGGCGTGGCGCGTCCCCCCGCCACCGGCCATCCAACCGAAGACCGCGAAGCGCTACACCGACCACATCGAGGCCGGCGCCCGTTACACGGCCGCCAAGCAGCAAGGCAAAGCCGCGGCCGAATACCGCGCGGCCGCGGGCCTGCGACCGGAGTATGCGGAGCCGCACTTGTTGCTGGCCGAGTCTCTCGTGGCGGCGGGCAAACCCGGAGACGCCGTCTCATCCTACCGCCGCGCGCTGGAACTGAACCCCGAATGCGGCTGGGCTTGGCACCGGCTGGGGCTGTGCCTGCTCCAAGCCGGACACACGAACTCGGGCAGCACGGTGCTCCTCAAGGCGCGCGAGAAGTTCCCCGCGCTTGCGATGTCGCGCTTGCCACTGGCCCAAGCGCTGCTCGCGGCCAAGCGCTACGAAGCCGCGGCCGCGGAGTTCGCGGCCGAACTCAAGCAGCACCTCCGCTCCCCGGAGGCCCTTCTCGGTCTGGGCCAGGCCCGCGCCGGGCAAGCGCGCTGGCGGGAGGCCATCGACGCTTTTCGGCGAGCCATCGACCTCAAGCGGGGGTACGCTCCCGCCTACGCGGGCATCGTCACCGCGTACCTCTCCATGCAGCCGCCACAGCGGGATGAAGCAAAAGCCTGGGCCAAGCTCGCGGAGAGTTTGGGAATCCAGCTTCCTAAGCAGACGCAAGACCGGTTGGATGAGTCGAACTGAGCGAGGGACGCGCCCGGGGACATGAATCCACCGGTCGGCGGACGTTTCGCCAAAGGACGCGAAGCATTCGCCTGCCGTGCGGGGGGGGGCCCGGGCCTGCCCTTTGCCCACATCTCCGGGCTTCGAAGGAGTCCCTGTCGCACAGGCGCGAGGCCCCCAACGGGGTCCCGTATGCTAGCCCAGGGTTGCGGCCGCAGGCCGCTACCCTGGGAACAGGGCGCCAAGACCTATCGTTTTCTCCTTCCTACCGCCTTCCCGATCCCGCAAGTGCGGGATCGGGAAGGCGGTGGGAAGGAGGGGAAGTTGCGCGCACCCAAGGCCAACGACGTTGCGTCGGTTTGCCTAGGGTTCAGTGGACGGACACAACCCCATTCGGGGTTGGCTCGGCATGGGAGTCTCTGCCCCCGGGGTTGCGCACGCCGTGCGCAACCCCGGGCTTTAGGACACAACGCCGTTGGCGTTGATACTTACGTCGCGCAAAACCGCATGCGGTACACCGGTTGGTAGCACAGAACTGAAAAGGGCCGCCCAGGTCTACGGGCGGCCCTTGGTTCATGTTGGGAGGCGTGCGCCGGCTCAGCCGCACTCCTCTTGGATGCGCTGGCGAAAGCGCTTCAGCAGCTTCAGCGTGATCTCGCCGGCTTTGCCGTCGCCGATCGCGCGCGTGTCCACCTTGACGACCGAGATGATCTCGCACGCGGTACCCGTGAGGAACACCTCGTCCGCGGCGTAGATGTCGAACAGCGTCATGTTCTCCTCGCGGGCTGGGATGCCAAGCTCGTCTGCGATCTCGAAAATGACACCGCGGGTGATGCCGCGCAGGATGCCCACGCTCGTGGGCGGTGTGAGCACGGCGCCGTCCTTGATGATGAAGATGTTGTCGCCCGTGCACTCGCACACGAAGCCGTCCTGGTTGAGCATGATGGCCTCAGGCACGCCCGCGCGCACAGCCTCGATTTTGGCGAGGATGTTGTTCAAGTAGTTAATGGACTTGATGCGCGGGTTGAGCGCCTGTGGGTGGTTCTGGAGCGTCGCCGCGGTCACGACCTCCAGCCCGTTCTGGTACATCTCCTCCGGGTAGAGCGCGATGTCGTCGTAGATGATGATGACCTGCGGGTTGAGGCACTTGCCGGGGTCGAGCCCAAGTGTGCCGACCCCGCGTGTGGCGAGCAGACGGATATACGCGTAGCGCCCTTAGTTGGCGGCGACCGTCTCCTCGACTGCCGCGACCATCTCTTCTTCGCTCAGCGGGATCTTGAGCATGATGGCGCGGCCCGAGTTGTAGAGCCGGTCGATGTGCTCTTGGAGCCGGAAGACCTTGCCGTTGTACACGCGAATGCCTTCAAATACGCCGTCGCCATACAGAAGGCCGTGGTCATAGACCGAGACCGTCGCCTGTTCCTTGGGGACCAGTGCGCCATTGACATAGACCAGTGGACCCATGTTTCGTCTCCTTAACTTAGGGTGCAGGTCTGAACGTACGTAGTAAACTGGGCGTTCATTCCCGTGGTGCGCCGGCGCAGAATGCACATGCGCCGAAGGCGCATCACAACATAGCCCAGTGCAAGCTCGTTCGGTCGCGTCAGCGGGCGAA
>JAJRTI010000722.1 GCA_024278415.1 Planctomycetota bacterium
CTGCGGCCGCAACCCTGGGCTAGAAGCCGGAAGCCCGTTGGGCTTCCCAACAGCGTTGCGTCAAGCGGAAACGCTGTCCATTGAACTCGCGCACGTTCATGGGGCCGACGGCTGTTGCAATCGGCTGAAGTGTTACTCGTGCCTTAAGCATTCGTACCTGCGACGAAAAACAAGAAGTTGCTCACGTGGAGCGGATCCCGAGGCTTCGGGACCGTCCGTCGGAACGCGAAGGCCGTCCGCTCCCGGGTTGCGGGCACAGCCCGCCTTGTACCGCGCGTGCGCCGCGATGACCGCGCGTTACTGCACGCTGGCGCCGGGTTCGTCGTGAGGCACGCAAGGGCCTCCTTCTGGAGGGGTCGAAGCGCGTCGTGGGCCGCCCCTGCTGGCGCTTGCGAACTGCTATCGCGTGTGCGGATGCAAAGCAGCGCTACGCGCTGCCAGCCAAAGCGCCATCAAGCCGGCGCACTCCATGAGCCGCATGCTGGCGCCTGGCGGCTACCGATTCACTCGGCGAACCCCTTCACGATGCGATCCGCCAACGCGATGGCGCGCATGCCGTCCTTGCCCGACACGACCGGTTCACTGCCTGTCTTGACGGCCTCGACGAACGCCTCGATCTCCTTGGCCAACGGCTCCGCGTCGTCGAGCTTGATCTTCTGCATCTTGAAGAATTTGCCGATCATGAACTTGGCGAGGTCCTTGACCTTGGAGAGGTCGAACTCGCCCATTTTCTCCCGCGCCTCGTCGAACTTGGGCCCCTTGGTGAAGAGCAGCGCCTCGCGCTTTTGGTAGTCGATGGTGACGTACGATTCGGGCGAGAAAATGCGAATCTTGCGCATGCTCTTGGTCGAGACGCGGCTTGCGCTCAAGTTGGCGACGCAGCCGTTCTCGAAGCGGATGCGCGCGTTCGCGATGTCCTCCTTGTCCGACAGCAGGCCTGCGCCGACCGAGTCGACCCACTTGACTTGCGACTGCGCTAGGTCGAGCACAATGTCGAGGTCGTGGATCATGAGGTCCATGACGACGCCGATGTCCGTGGAGCGGAAGGAGTAGGGCCCCAGCCTGTCGCACTCGATGAACTTGGGCTTGAGGGGCAGGCTGCGCGCCGCGACGAACGCGGGGTTGAAGCGTTCGATGTGGCCGACCTGGAGTAGGGCGCCGGCCTTGTCGGCGAGGGCCACCATCTGCTCGGCTTGTTCGAGCGTGGCCGTCATAGGCTTCTCGACGAGGCAAGGAGTGCCGTGCGCGAGGAACAACCGCGCCACGTCAAGATGGTACACCGTCGGCACCGCGATGCTGACGAGGTCCACTTCGCCGATGAGCGACTCGAAGTCGGACCGGTAGTCGACGCCGTGTTTTTTCGCGACCTTCCTGCCCTGCTTCTCGTTGGCGTCGCAAACGGCGATGAGGTCCACGCTGGCAAGGTCCGCGTACACGCGGGCATGGTGTTGTCCGAGATGGCCGACGCCGACGACTGCTGCTTTGAGCGGCATGGGTATTACCTCGTGGCCTCCAACGCGCGGCCGGCCCTGCCCTGCTGTTGGCGTCGGAGGAATTGGAGCAGGTACTTCACGTCTTCGGTCAGGTCGTTGCGCGCTTCGAGCGCGTCCATGGCCTCGGTGCGGTTGACGACACTTGGGCCGAAGAGCAGGCGGTGGGCTTCGGCGAGCGCCTTGATGCGCTCCTCAGAGAATCCCGCGCGCTGGAGGCCGATGACGTTGGGCTTCACGACCTTCTCTTCGTGCACGAGCATGAAGGGGGGCACGTCTTGGACGACGCGGTTGAGGCCGCCGACGTAGGCGAGCGTGCCGATGGTGGTGAACTGCTGGACGCCCACCAGGCCCATGATGCCGGCGCGATCCTCGACGACACAGTGGCCGGCGAGCAAGCCGCAATTGGCAATGATGACGTGGTCGCCGATCTGGCAGTCGTGGCCCACGTGGCTGCACGCCATGAGGAGGTTGTTGTTGCCCAGGCGCGTGACCCAGCCGCCGCCCTCGGTGCCGATGTTGATGGTGACGGCCTCGCGGATGGAGTTGCCGTCGCCGATTTCGAGCCGCGACTCTTCTCCATGATACTTGAGATCCTGAGGCACGGCCCCGACGACGGCGCCGGGGAAGATCGTGTTGTTTTCGCCGAGGGTCGTGGCGCCATCGATCGTCACGTTGTTCAGGACCTTTGTACCCTTGCCGATTTTGACCTTGGGGCCAATGACGGAGAATGCGCCGACGGTGACACCTTCAGCCAGTTGGGCATCCGGGTGTACATCGGCGAACTTATGTATGGTCATCGAAACGGACTCCTGTCCGTGGAAGGGCCGCTCGCCGGCGAGTTACGATGGCTCGGCGTCGGCCAGCATGAACTTGAGGTTTGCAGTGGTGACGATCTTGCCGTCGACCATGGCCTTGACCGCGACCTTCGCGCGGCGGCCCGTGGCGCGTTCGATTTCGGCCTCCAAGCGCAACTGGTCGCCGGGCACGACGGCCTTGCGGAACTTCACGTCGTCCATGCCCACGAGGAGCGTGAGCTTGCCCGAGTACTCCACCTTGCGGAGGAGGAGCACGCCGGTGATCTGTGCGAGGGCCTCGATTTGGAGCACGCCAGGCATGACCGGTTGCTCGGGCCAATGGCCTTGGAAGAAAGGCTCGTTGATCGTGATGTTCTTGATGCCCACGATGCGTTTGTCTTCCTCGATGGCGATGATGCGGTCCACGAGGAGGAAGGGGTAGCGGTGGGGGAGGAGACGCTGGATGTCGCGAATGTCGAGCAGCGGCTCAGAGAGCGCGATGCCGCGAAGGCGGTGTTCGCGAATGACGTCGACGGTTTTCTTGACAAATTTGGCATTCGCCGCGTGGCCGGACTTGACCGCGACGATGCGCGCGTCGTAGGAGTGGCCGGCCACGTAGAGGTCGCCGATGAGGTCGAGGATCTTGTGGCGCACGGGCTCGTCGTGGAAACGCAGGGGCGTCTTGATCGTGCCGTCTTCCGAGACCACGACGACGTTTTCGGCCGTGGCGCCCTTGCCCAGGCCCATCGCGACGAATTGCTCGATCTCGGGCTCGAGCGTGAACGTGCGTGCGGGCGCGATCTCTTGGAGGAACGCCTCCTCATCCAGCGGCAACGTGATGGATTGGGTGCCGATGAATTTGCCCTCGTAGTCGAGGGTGTAGGACACCGCGAACCCGCCTTCATTGGGCAGGGCCACAATGCTCGCGTTGCCGTCGGTGATGGCGTACGGCTCGCGGACGAGGAAGTGGTGGCGCGGCTCGGCGAGGTCGCGAATGCCGGCGTCCTGCAACAGATCGCAGTAGACCTTGGCGCTTCCGTCGAGCGCGGGCAACTCGGGGGCACTGATGCGAATCTCGACGTTGTCGATGCTAAGGCCGGCGAGTGCGGCAAGCGCGTGCTCAACAAAGACGACGTCCACACCCTCATGGTGGAGGGCCGTGGTGCGCATGCGCTCGGTGACCGTCTCAGGCACGACCGGCACCACAGGCTCGCCGGGGAGATCCGTGCGCACGAAGCGGGCGCCGGTATACGCCTCCGCGGGGCAGAAGGTCAAGCCGACAGGCTGGCCGTGGAACAGGCCGACGCCTTCGACCGAGACTTCGCGCTCGATGGTTCGCTGGTACTTCATCAAGGTGGGGGGAGCTACTTGGCTGAGGTTTCGTGGCCGGCGTTCATGTCCTTCAGTATGTCCTCGGTGATGTCCAGCGCGTGGGAGGCGTAGAGGACCTGGCGCGTCTTGATTTCGAGTTGGATCATCTCGATGGTCCCGCGGTTGAGTTCGGCATCTTCTTGCTTGAGCACGAGGTCGATGCCGTTCTTGGCGGCATAATCGGCGATCTTGCCGCGGATTTCTTCCAAGAGTGTGGTGGTGTACTGCCGCTGCACATTGGCGAATTCGCTCTGCGACATCTTCTTGTACACCTCGAACTCGACCCGCTTCTGGAAGAGGCGCTCCTCCGTTCGCTTGCGCGCGTCGGTGCCGAGGTCGAAGAGCTGCACTTCTTCTTTCAGCTTATCGAGTTCCTTGGCCTTCTCTTGGATGACTTCGAGCTTCTTGGAGCGTTCGGCGCGCAGCGACGCGTCCAGCTCGGCCTTCTTGTAGTAGCGCTCGAAGATCTCCGCCAGGTTGACGACGGCGATGCGAAGGTTTCGGGTGTTGCCTTGGCTACGCGCGGCGGGCGCGAGCAGGAGCAGTGAGAGCATGGCGTAGGTGGTGAGGTGCAGGTGGCGTGGCATCGTGACTCCCTCTCGTGGTGATGTGCAGCTCGGATTCAGAAGCTGAATCCGCTGCCGATGGTGAATGTGAACATCCTCGTCTGGTCGTCTTTTTGTTGTATTAGTGGGAATCCGAAGTCGAATACGATTGGCATCCAGTTGAACATGGGGAAGCGCAGCTCCATGCCCACGCCCCAGGCCGCTCGAATCTCAGACACGAGGTCGGATAGCTGCATTTCGACCGTGCCCGTGTCGAGGAAGGTGTGGGCGCGGGCATAGCGGCGATAGATGGGGACGCTGTACTCGGCGCCGGCCAGCAGCATGTACTCGCCGCCGATAGCGTCGCGGGTGTTTTTGTCGACCGGGCCGACGCCGCGGTAGTCGAAGCCGCGCAGTGAGCCCGAGCCGCCAGCCCAGAAGCGCTCGAAGATGGGGGTTTTGCCGCTGTATCCCCACACCACGCCGAAGGAGCCGCGAGTCGACAGGATGTGCTTGCCCCAGCCGCGGAAGTTCCAGACCGTGAAGTACTTGGTGGCGCTGGTCTGGAACCGAACGACCTTCACCCCCGTGGTCGTGCCCTCGATGCTGGCGTCAACCATGTGGCCCTTGGACGGGAGGAAGCGGCTGTCTCGCTTGTCGTAGCGGAGCGAGAGTTCGAGGCCGACGCGGTTGTGGGAGCCTTCCGCGGCGAACGCATCGGCCGGTGAGCCGGGATCCAAGTTGTAAATCGTGATGTAGTCGTAGCGGAGCGTGAGGCCCGACATCAGGTCGCGGGTCAGGCGCCGCCCGGTGCTCAAGGTGCCGCCGATGCGGCGTTCGTCCCAATCCTCCCAATAGCGCTTGCGGTAGTAGGCGCTCGTGCCGAAGCTGTAGGGGGAGTCAAAGACGGACGGGTTTTGGAAGGAGAGGAGGTAGTCCTGCCGCTCGCGGCCTGGGCGGAGGCGGAGCGAGAGGATTTGGCCCGCGCCGACAAACGCGTTGCCCGTGAAGAAGTCTTTCAGGCTGGTGGGGGTGTCGAAAATGTCGAAGTTGCGGTGCGTGAGTGCGATGTCGCCGAAGATGCCGGTGTTGGAGCTGGCGCCAACGCCAAACGTGACGTCGCCGACCTTGCCCTCGCGCACGGCGAGCAGCAGGTTCTTAGTGTTGGGCTCGGAGCCGGGTTCGTTGTCAATGGCGACCGAGTCCGCCGACGCCATGTCGAAGAAGCCCGTGTTCCTGAGCCGGCGCTGGCTGTCCTTGACGAGCGAGGTGTCGAAGCGGTCGCCAGGGAAGATCGTCAACTCGCGGCGGATGACACGGTCTTGGATGCGTTGCATGCCTGAGATCTTGATCTTCTCGACGTAGTAGCGGATGCCTTCGTCGATGCGGAATCGGATGGTCACCTGGGGCGCGGTAGGATCGGTGATCACGTCGTATTTCAGCTTGGATTCGACGTAGCCTTGCTCGCCGTAAATCTCGCGAATGCTGGCCACGTCGTCTCGAAGGGCTTGGCTGAGGAAGGGTTTGCCCTCGCGGAGTTTGAGCAGCGCTCGAATCTCGCGGGTGGCAAAGAGGGTGTTGCCCTTAATGTCGATCCGTTTGACGGTGTAGCGGCGTCCCTCCTCGATGCGGATCACGAACACGACGTTTTTCTTGAGCGCATCCCACCTCACTTCGTGTGCCACCACGGCGTCGAGCCAGCCTTGGCTGCGGTAGTACTCTTGCACGGCAAAGACATCGGACTGGATCTTGTCCTGATCGTAAAGCCCTCTGAAGATGATCGACGGAAAATGCCGCTGCCGGGTCTGCATCTGTCTCAGCAGGGTTTTCTTGCTGATGGATTTTCTGCCGATGAAGACAATTTTCTTGACGGAGACACGCGGGTTCTCCTGGATGTCGAACACGACCACCGCGCCCTTTTTCGTGCTGCGGCCTCGGACGTCGACGTTGGCGTAGCCTTTCTTGCGGTACAGTTGCTCGATGCGCTCTTCGTCGAGTTTGAGCAAGTGCGGCTGAAGCACCTGGCCTATTTGGAGGTGCATCTCTTTGCGAAGTGCTTTCTTGCTTACGTGGTCGTTGCCTTTGAATAGGATCTGCTTGATGACGGGGCTTTCGGCGAGGTCATAGATGACCTTGATGCCACCCTCCACGGCAACGGTGCGTACCTTGATGTCGGAGAACTTGCCCAGCGCGAACAAGCGTTTGATGTCGTCGTCGGCGACCTTCTGGGCGAAGGGGACGCCCTTGGTGATGCGAATGGCCGAGCGCACCGTGCTTTTAGGAATGGTCTTGAGGCCGGTGATTTGGAGTTCCTGGACGATGCGGCCTTCGGCCTCCTGTGCGAGGGCGCCTGGAGAGGCGAAGGCTAGCAGCAGTGCTAAGCTGGCCAGTGTCGCTGGGACGCGGTGGAGCGCATCGCGGGAAGGAGGCGGGCGGAGGGGGCTCTTGGGCTTGGGCATCATGGCGCTGTTTCCTGCGTGGACAGGTTTTCGAAGCGCATGAACTATCGGCGGAAGAGAAGCTCGACGTTGCCAGTGGGGCCGTTGCGCTGTTTGGCGATAATCAATTCGGCGATGCCAGGGCGGTCCTCGGGGTTGTAGTATTCGGGCCGGTGTAAGAGGACGATGACATCGGCGTCTTGCTCAATGGATCCCGACTCTCGGAGGTCGGACATGCGGGGGCGGTGCCCTTCTCGCCCCTCCACGCTGCGGTTGAGTTGGGCCACGGCAATGACGGGCACGCGCAACTCGCGGGCCAAGGACTTGAGCCCCCGCGATACCTCGGCGATCTCTTGCTCGCGGCTGTCCCTGCGCTTGCTGGGCGACTCGATGAGTTGGAGGTAGTCGACAACGATGAGCCGAATGTTTTGGCGAGCTTTGAGTCGCCTGGAGCGGGCGCGAATCTCTCGCAGGGTGATGCCGGCGCCATCGTCAATGAAAATGGGCGCTTCGGAGAGCGCCCCAAAAGACAACGTGAGATCGGCCCATTCACTGTCGGCCAATTGGCCCCGGCGCATGCGATGTGCGTCGAGCCGGGCATGGCAACAGAGCATGTTCTGCGCGAGTTGGTTGGCCGACATCTCCAAGCTGAAGATGAGACAGGCCTTGTTGTCTTGAAGCGCCGCGTGCTGGCACACGTTCATGGCAAAGCTGGTCTTGCCCATGCTGGGCCGGGCGGCGACCACAATCATCTCCGAATCTTGAAGGCCCGAGGTCAGTTCGTCCAAGTCGTAGAAGCCCGTGCCGAGGCCTGTCAGCGCCCCGTCCCGGTGTTCCATCGCCTCGATCTGGCTGAATGTTTGCTTGAGTACGTCGTGGATGCCCACGGCGTCCGATGTGGCGTGGGCTTCCGTGACGTCGAATATGCGTTTCTCGGACGCGTCGAGGAGCTGCTCCAACTCAATGCTGTCGTCATAGCTCTCTGCGGCGATTCCAGTAGCGGCCTTGATGAGCCCACGGCGCAGGGACTTCTCGCGGACGATGTCGATGTAATACTCGACGTTGGCCGCGGTGGGCACCGTGTCGAAGAGGGTCATAAGGTAGCCCGACCCCCCCACGTTGTCAAGCAGCTCCCGCTTCTTCAGCTCCTCGGCCAGCACCACGCTATCAACCCGTTTGAGTTGGTCAAAGAGTTGGCAGACGACTTCGAAGATATGGGCGTTTGCGGTCGAGTAGAAGTCGGTGTGGCGCAGGGCCTCGGCCGCGGTGCTGAGCGCGTCTTCGTCGATGAGCATGGCCCCCAACACGGCCATTTCCGCGTCCAGGTTGTGGGGCTGGGCGCGTGGTGTTGGCTGCGGCTGTTCGGCCATGGTCGTTCCTCTCACGCGCGTGCATGCTCGCCCGGCTGCGGATGGGGCGCCGCGGCTTTGGCAAGGCGCCCGGGAGACGCGGCTACTCTTCGGACTCGCCCTCAGCCTCCGCCGTGTCCTCGGTCTTGGCCTGGCCGGTTGGGCCCGCGGCGCCCGCGTCAGCGTCATCGCTCACCACCCACACCTTGACGCTGGCCTCCACACCCGAATGCAGGTGTACGGGCACATCGTACACGTTCAGCTCCTTGATGGGCTCGTCGAGGCCGACCATCTTCGCTTCCACCTCGAAGCCCTGGGCTTGGAGCGCCTCGGCAATGCGCGCGGCGTTGACGGACCCGTACAGGTGCCCTTCAGGGCTGGCCTTGTCGGCGATGGTGATGGACACGTTTTCGAGCTTCTGCGCCACGTCGGCCAAGGCCTTGACACGGACTTGCTCGGCTTGCACGAGCGCCTCGCGCTCGGCCTCAATGAGACTGGCGTTGGCCGCGCTCACGGCCAGTGCGAGGCCCTGGGGGAGCAGATAGTTGCGCGCGTAGCCGGGGCGCACGGTCACGAGGTCGCCGGCCGCGCCGAGGTGGTCGATCTCGCGGCGTAGTAGAACTTGCATGGTGGGCTCCTGTGCGATGCAGCCGGCCGCGGGGGCCGGTGGGTTGCTGGGGCGGTACGGGTTAGCCCACGTAGGGCATGAGTCCGATGAAGCGGGCGCGCTTGATCGCTTCCTTGGTCGAGCGCTGGTGGGTCGCGCAGTTGCCCGAACGCTTACGGGAGAACAGCTTGCCCTGGGGGGTGGTGAGTTTTTGAAGCGTCGCGATGTCTTTGTAGTCAAGCGCGACTACCTTGAGCCGGCAGAACCGGCACTTTGTCTGTTCGGTGAACCGCCGTCGTCGTCTGCTGGGCATATGGAATACACTCCTGGGGTCTCAGTGCAGGGGGCGCGCAAGGGGGTATGCGCGTCAGAAGGGGATCTTCTCGTCTTGGATATCGAAGTCGTCCGCGGGGGGGCTGTCGTTGCCCGGCGGGGGGCCATCGTTAGGGGGGGCCTGGTCTTGCGGCGGAGGGGGGCCTTGCGGCGGTGGCGGGCCTTGCGGCTGCTGAGGTGGAGCCTGTCGGCGCTGTGGCGGTGGCGAATTCTGGCGCTCGTACCCGCCGTTGCCGCTGTCGCCGC
>JAJRTI010000723.1 GCA_024278415.1 Planctomycetota bacterium
CCCAGGGTAGCGGCCTGCGGCCGCAACCCTGGGCTAGAAGCCGGAAGCCCGTTGGGCTTCCCAACAGCGTTGCGTCAAGCGGAAACGCTGTCGCGCACGTTCATGGGGCCAACGGCTGTTGCAATCGGCTGAAGTGTTACGGAAGTTATTGGAGGCCAGATGACCGTCAGCCGTTAACCATCCCATACCGGCAAGTCCTCCGCAGCGACGTCAGTCAACACCGGATACGCGGCATCCTTGTCCGATAGCACCGGCGCTTCGAACGGCCAGTCGATCCCAATGGTCGGGCAATCCCACCGAATGCCGCGCTCGCCCTCCGGGTAGTAGACGTCCGTGCATTTGTACATGAACGCCACCTCGTCGCTGAGCGCGGCGAAGCCGTGCGCGAAGCCCTCGGGGATGTAGAACTGCTTGTGGTTGTCGGCCGAGAGCGTGACGCCGACCCATTGGCCGAACGTGGGCGAGCCGCGGCGGATGTCGACCGCTACGTCGAAGGCTTCGCCTTGCACCACACTCACGAGCTTCGCCTGCGGCTTGCCAATCTGGTAGTGCAGCCCGCGCACGACCCCACGCGCCGAGTAGGAGAGGTTGTCCTGCACGAACCGCGCGGCGATACCGTGCTCCGCGTAGCGCCCGGCATGGTATGTCTCGAGGAACCGGCCGCGGGCGTCCGCAAACACGCGCGGCTCGATGATGAGCAGGTCGGGGATGATGTCAGACCGTGTGACGTTCATGGGCAAGCTGCAAACGCGCGAAGGGATCAGACGAAGGCGGAGGCATCGCGCCACTATCCCGCCATTACGCGTCCATCATCGTAGGGCGAAGCATGCGCGAAGTAAACCTTCCTCGGGGCAATCGTGGCCAAGTGCGGCCCAGCGCGGGCGGTTGCGCTGTGTTTCCTGCCAACTCCTCGCCGGCCTCTCGATACACTCGCCTTTTGCCGAGCACTCGACCGGCGCTCGCCCCGCTGTCTGGGGACACGAGGTCGGACGCCTCGCATCCTTGGCTCATGTCCCCCCAGGTCACGGCGTGACGGCCAGCGGGAACGCGGGCACGTCGCCGCGCTGCATGGTGGGATGCTGCGCGCCGTTGGTCAGCTCCTTCACGCGGTTCGCCACGTATGCCGCGAGTTCGTCGATGATGATCGCCCCATCGCCATTGTAGTCGGCTGGCAAGGGCGTCCGGTGCTTTGCGCGGTAGAGCGACCGGCTGGTGAGGGCCTCGATGATCGCCAGGCTGAACGCGCCGTGGCCCCATTCGTCTGCCTCCTGCGACAGCTCTCGCCCAGTCGAAGCGGTCATGGTCACGATGCCGTTCTCCGCGCTCGTCAGCTCCCGGATGATCGGCGTTAGGTCTAGATCACGCGTGCGCCGGCCGGTCACCGCGCCGCTGTGGCAGGCGTCCATGATGAGAATCACCTTGCAGGGGAGGCGATTGAGCGTGTCGCGGAACTCCGTCCATCGCACGCCCGTGGCCCAGGGGGCGTCGCGCTCCACGTCGTAGGGCAGGAAGAAAAAACTCCCCTGCTCGTCCTTCACGCCGTGCCCAGCAAAGGCGACCACCGCCATGTCGCGCTGCGTGACCGATTGGCTCAGCCATCGCAGGCCCTTCAGGATGCGGCGCCGCGACGCGTCGCCGTCCGTGAGGAGCCGCGTGTCCACTTGTGCGAAGAGCCGCCCCTCCTGTCCTTTGAACGCGGCCGCGATGCCGCGGGCGTCCTTAGCGGAGTGCCGCAGGTTCATCGTCTCGTCCTGGTAGCGCGCGATGCCTACGGCCAGGATGTAGAGATTGGGACGCATGACGTCCGGGACGCGGCATTGGATCTGGACTGCGGCCGGCAGGCTTTCGCCTGCCGCGTTGACGGCCACAACGGAGATCGTGTTCTCGCCGGGCACGAGCGTCACCGTAGCGGACGTCGGCGCGGCGCCCTGGCCCTGCGAGACGCCGCCGAAGCCGCGCGCTCGCCGGCCGTTGACCAGGAAGCGCACGTCCTTCACCGGCAAGCGACTCACAATGGACGCGCGCACGCGCACCTGCCGGCTCGCGACCGTCGCGCCGTCGCGAGGCTCTTGGATGGCCACGACGGGCGGCAGTTCCTGCCGCAGCACTTGCACGGTCGTGGCCGGCCGGGGGCGCTGCCTCATGTCCGCCTCCGCGGCGCGCACGGCCGCCTGCACGCTGCCCGCGGCCGCGACGCGGCGCAGGATATCGGGCCGCTCGAAGCGCCGGCGCATCTGCCAGGCAAACACGTAGCGCGGGGTCTGGTCCTCGCCTTGGTTCAGGTGCCAACCGATGAGCCGGTCGCCGGCCGCGCTGCACTTGTAGTAGCCCTGTGGCGTCCACGCCACCCACTCGCGGTTTTCGCCCACGAACAGGCTCATGAGCAGTTCGCCGGTCGCGAGGTTCCACAAGCGCACGGTTTGGTCGCCCGCGCTCGACAGCAGGAGCCGGCCGTCTGCGCTGACCGCGATGGACCAGATGATGCCGCTGTGGCCCACGAACTCGCGCAGTTCTCGGCCAGTGCGCGGGTCATAGAGCTTGAGGTAGAACTCCGAGCCGACCACGATCTGGCCGTTGGGCGTGAACGCGTAGCACCGCGCCACGTCTCCCACCTGCTTGCCCTTGATCTCGCACAAGGTGCGCTCGCGGCGTCGCACAATCAGCCTTTCGCCGCGGCGGCGTTCAGCGCGCATGCCGGCGTATTCGAGCCGGCCGCGGAGCCACGACTCACCAGGCCGCACTGCCGGGCCCAGCGTCACGTCCCGCAGGTCGAACGTATCCGTCAACCGGCCCCGGCCCTTGATGGAATCGACTTCAGAACGCGCCCCAAACGCGATGCGGCGCGCGTCTGGCGAGAACGCAACGGCCTTGTGCTCCACGCCGGTGCTGACGATGTGCCCCCGCGTCGCTCCCGTTGCGGGATCCCAGAGCCAGATGTCGTCGCGGTCGCCGCCGGCCGTGGCAACCAGGCGTCGCCCGGGCGCGAACGCGATGGCATAGACGGTGTTGTTGTGCTTGGCGAAGCCCCGGCGTTGTCGCCAGCCGCCCACGGACCAGACCGTGCATGGGTTCCCCCCGCTTCCGCCGGTGCCGCCGACGCCCGACACGAGCCAGCGTCCGTCGGGCGAAAATCCGAGCGCCGTCATGTAGCGGTTGTGCGGCCCCAGTGTGCGGAGCTGCCGGCCAGAGCTTCCGTCCCAAATGCGCACCATCATGTCGTCCGCGCCCGATGCGATGGTGCGCCCGTCCGGCGACCATGCCACGCAATGCACCGGGAGGGGATGTCCCCGCAGCACGCGCTCTGTGGCCCAGCCGCGGGAGCCCAACTGCCAGATCCGGACCGTCTTGTCCAAGCTGGCCGAGGCCAGGCGCCGGCTTTGCGGATGCCACGCGAGGCTGTACACGTCGTTGCCGTGGCCCTTGAGCACGGCCGCCAAGCTCCAGCGCGCCACGCCGTAGCGGCTCGTCCGCCAGATCTTGACCGTGTGGTCGCTCCAGCCGCTGGCGAGCCACTTGCCATCGGGCGAGAACGCGAGCGCGATGACGACCTTCTTGGGCCCGCGCAGCAGCCCCAGCACGTTCCCCGTCGCGGCGTCGGCGATCGTGATCGACGTGGGCCGGGATTCCAGTCCGTACCCTCCAACCGCGACGACGCGGCCGTTGGGCGACAGTGCGCCGGCGAAGATCTGGCCGTTGGACCCGGGCCCCATCTCGAAGCGCATGACGCGCGCTTGCTTGGGCCGCGCGGGATCGGCCACGTCCCACACGCGCACGACCTTGTCGTCGCCGGCGGAAAACAGGGTGCGCCCATCGGGCGAGAACGCGAGCCATCTCACGATCGCGGTGTGTCCGCCTGGCTCGATGGTCAGAATCGGATCCGGCCACGTGGACGCGGCAAGCGCGGGGCCCGCCGCGACGAACGCAACCAGGAGCAAGAGGAGCCGGCAACGTGAACAGACTCTCATGGTGCAATCGTCTCCTTGCGAGAGCGTGTAGGCCTTAGGCTATAGCATAGCGGCCGGCGCGCCTGAGTGCATCCCCACGATCTTGCGCCGGCCGGCTCAATCTGCAAACAGACGCACGATCACCGGCTCGAACCCCACGCGCAAATCCCGCAACGTGGCCGCTCCGTCCGGCGCGGTCGTGTACGGTGCGTCGTCCCAGCGGTGGTAGTCGAACAGGTTCACGCGCACCGCGTACTTGAAGCGCGGCGAGTCGATTCGCACGTCCGTGTACACCGTTCGCCGGTAGTCTTGCCAGAGAATGAGGACCAGCTCCTTCTTCCCGCGGACCCACGCGTCGCATCGGCTCGCGCCTTTGACGGGCGTGACAGCGAAACCCGCGCGCTTGAACGACGGCCGGTCGTGGAAGGTGTGGGCGATGGTCTGGAACGCGCTCCACGCGGGGTAGTGCTTGATCGTCAAGCGGTCCCGCTCGTCCACGACGAAGTCCTCGAATCCGAAGAACCCAAACCAATACGGATACACCTTGCCCTTCACGACCCAGTTGCGAACCGCGATGTAATACGGCGCGACGCCGGCGTTGTGCGCCCACCACATGTACATGGTCTTCGCCACGGCGCCGCCTTGGTCGCGGTCGTTGTAGCGCGTGTATCCGTCGTATTGCGGATACCGCGGTTGCGCGTCCGCGCTGGAGCAGTATCCCACGCCGTTGGAGAGGAGTTGCATGCCAGGAGCGAAGCGTTCGATGTCTTCGAAGAACCGCGTCAGCCCTTTGTAGCTGGCCCAATTGGTAGCGACCGCTCCCGCGAGCGCGCGGTAGTCGTCTTGCTGCATCACGTCGAGCACTTCCTGCCAGTGCCCGCCCGACGCGGCGAACATGGAGAGCGTGGGCTGGGGGTCCACCTCGCGGATCGCGCGGGCGACTTGCTTCCAGACTTGCACGTACAGGTCCGCGTTCCAACCTCCGAGTTCGGGGGGATGTTCGCGGAAGTTATACTCGTCGCCGATCACGTAGTATCGGGCCGCGCCCTTCATGAGCGTGGCGACCTCGCGCACCCAGCGCAGGTAGCGCTTCAGTTTGTTCTTCGGATTCTTCGGGTGCACCGCCCACCCACGCGCGCCGCTTTGCGGATGTCGGGGCGAGGGAAAATCCACGCGCAGCCCAATCTTGAGGCCGTAGGCCGCGCTGAGCCGCCGGTAGTCGGCCAACGCCTGGCGCTGGGCAGGTGCGATGGTCATCGCCGCGTTCTTGGGATACAGGTAGAGGTGGGTGGACGTGAGGCCCAGCTCGGCCCAATCCTTCACCATGACCTCTTGCCAGTCGGGCCGGTTGCGGTCCAACCGCCAGTGGCCGTAGTCCGGGCCGAGTTAGCCCTTGGGCGCGCGCTTGGGGTAGACGCGCTTCTTGTGGTCCAGGTCGCCGCGGTATCCGTAGCCCTTGCACGTGAGGTAATACATGGGCGTGGAGTAGGGATTGCGCCGCTGCGCGAGGGGCGGTGGCGCGGCGAGCCGGCGAAACGCGTCTTGCCGCGCGCGCGGGAGTTCGGAGAACGGCATGCCCAGCGGGGCGCCGTAGTCCCGGCGCTCGGGCGGCGGCTCATCGCGCAAGGTGTCTGCGCGCAGGTCGTCCAGCAGAAACACGTGCTCCCCGGGCTTCCATCGCAATCCGTCGCAGAAGAGCCGAACGCCGCTCACTTCGCGCACGCGGTGCTTGTCCCAGAGGTCGAGCCGGATCTCGATCCACTCGTCTTGCTGCGCTTGCTGCTGCACGTCTGCCAACGTGACGATGCCCGTCGAGGTGATCAATTGGAACCCCACGCGGCCTTGAAGGGGGTCGAGCGACTTGAACCAGAACGCGATCTGGTCGTACGGGGTAAGGTCCAGCTTGGGGAACGCCTTGGTAATCGAGTTGTTGTAGCGCGTCTTGCCGTTGGACGAGAAGGTCCACTTCAGCGCGGCCGTTCCCACCCGCGCCTGCGGCCCCTTGGCCCGCTCGATACGGGACCGGGGCTGTGCGGCCCAGCCCCGCAGCGTCGGCGATTCGAAATCGTCCAGTACGAGCGTCGCCGGGCCCGCGCCGGCGCGGGCCGCGAATACCGGCGCCATCGCTAGCATCACGCGCGCCAGCCACATTCCGCGGCTCGCCAACCGACAGGCTGGCGCGCGCGCGCCGCGTCTTCTTCGTTCATCCATCGTAGACATGCTCCTCGCAAGGATTCGCCGCTTCACTTCGTTGCGCTTCGCCTGAACACAACATTATCCATATAGAAGACCGAAGGGCCATTCGCCAGGGACATGACCACGACGCAGTTGAGGGTCTTGAACTCCGGAGCGTGGGGCAGGCCGCGGAGGGTCTTGGGTTCCGAGCCGGGCAGGCGGACGGTCAGTTCGTACGTGCCCGTGTTCCGCGATCCCAGGCCGCAGGTAATGTCGAACCGCACCCACTGGCCGGGCGGGAGGGCCATCAGGTTTTTGCCATTGGCGCTCAATCGGCCGTTGGCGTCCACGGCGATGCGAGGCCCGAGCTTGTAGTAGTAGGGATCGTCCCGCCACTCGTAGACAAACTGCGCGCCCTGCTCCCAGCGCAGATCGAAGCCGGCTTTGAGCACGCCGTCCTCCAGATCGAGGGGGTAGGTCACGTAGGGAACGTACGAGTGCTTCAAGCCCGCGGCATCGGTGAACTTGAGGCTGTGCTTGCCCGACGCGGCGGTCTCGTCGGTCACGCGCACGGTTCCCCGTTTCCCCGCCTCGCCCACGTGGGCGCCGCGTTCCGTTCCACCTACTGCGCAGTCCTCATAGGTCCGCAGGACTGGCTGCGTGGACTTCTTGGCATCCGCCGGGTCGTAGCTGGCCGGCTCGCGGTGGACCTTCTCCTCAGGCCGCGGCCACGTGCGCCGGTCCGCGCTTGCGTAGTTGCCCACGTTTGACAGGTCGATGGGCTTGAAGCCGAGTGCGAACGCTGGCGACTCGGGCCTCAGGCGGTAGTCGCGCTTCGCGGGGTTGACGAACAGCGGATCGGCCAACAGGCTGCCTCGGTCTTGCCCGCGCTTCTTCCACACCTCCCACGCCCGCTTGCGAGGCAGGCCACCAACGCCGGTGATTCGGATCATGCCGTCCGCCGAGAAGATGAGGTTGCTTCTGAACGCGACGTACTCGTCTTTGAATCGGCTGAGCCG
>JAJRTI010000724.1 GCA_024278415.1 Planctomycetota bacterium
AAGCCGCGCCCCGCGCGGCGCCGCGCTGGGTCCGCGTCGGCTCCAGGCCAAGGAACGCTGAAAGCGTTCCACAAGACTGGCGGGCCGCGTTTGTGCAACGCTTTCAGCGTTGGCGGCTTGTTTTCGGCATCCTTCCCAGCGTGGCGCTCGTTCGCCCGCTGGCGCGACCGAACGAGCTTGCACTGGGCTATGTTGTGATGCGCCTTCGGCGCATGTGCATTCTGCGCCGGCGCACCACGGGAATGAACGCCCACTTTACTACGTACGTTCAGACCTGCACCCTTTACAAATGGCACGACGAACTCCATATCCAGTTCAGCAGGACAGCACTTTGTTGACGGGCTGCTAACGCCCGAGGATCGCGCTCGCGACCCGTTGGGCCGTGCGCACGTAAGACACTTGGAAGTAGGGCACCAACTCTCCGCCAAACTCCATCTTGAACCGCACGTTCGACTCCACGTCCGCGCCCACCAAGTCGACGATCGCGAGGCCTTGGTCACGCCAGTGCTCGATGGCTTCCCACATGACGAGCGACGGCGCCTGCAAATGGGAAAACGACGGATCGAACCCCGCCATGAGCAAGTAAGCCGTCCCGCGCAGGCGGTCCGCCAAGGAGATGTCGGTGGCCAACGGCGCCTCGCCACCCGGGAGGAATGCCGTTTTGATGAGCAAGTCTCCAGACATGGCCTCACGCAACGCGGCCAAGTGCGGCCATTTCACTGCCGGCGTGAAACCTTGGCGTTCGCCGGTCTTACGCAACAGGTCGGCAACCGCGTCGGAGCCGGCGTCATCTTTCACAACCAGCGCCTGCCGGCGGGCCGATCGGATCGACCGGCGCTTCGATGCGCTGATTGTCTCCAGCGAGATCGAGTGGAGGTCGATGCGGAACGTGTAGAGGATATTCGTGCGCCATCCCTGCCATCTGAAACTGCGGATGTCGATCTGCGCAGGATGATTGGTCACGACCGCCAAGCTGAACTCGTTGCGCAGGAACTCGGCAATGTCCCCGGTCACGTCCAGGATCCGCTGTTGCCGCTTCGCCGAGGACGCGTTTGGGTTGACCCTGACCACACAGGTGTTCGTGTGGCAGAGCGGGGGAAGCGTCGCCGTCGGCAGGCCGTGGCGTTGGCCCCGCTCCAGCACGACGCCGCCCATGAGTTCGCCCTTCGTGAAGGCCCCGGCAACTTTCACCTCGCACCCCAGCACATCGGCTACCGCCTGGAACCATCGGCGCTCGTCGAAGATCGACGCATACGGCGACTCCGCAACGAGCGCGTCCCATGCCGAATACTCATCTTCGTTCAGGAAGCGAACGTCCATGCCCACATCGCCTTTCCATCAGAGACCATGACGCAGCCGGCCGGCGTCACCACGGCAAACGCTTCGCGAGCGCGTTGAGCACTCGATACTTCGGGGTCGCATACGACACTTGGAGATAGGGCGTGGGATCGCCGGCAAACCCGGCCTTGAACTGCACGTTCGACTCCACGTCGCCGCCAACAAAGTCGAACGTCTCGATGCCCAGATCACGCGTGTCCTCCATCTCGCGCCAGTGCAAGAGCGACGTTGCATGCAAGTCCGTGTACGCCGCGTCGAAGCCGGCCACCAGCGCGTACACCGTCGAGCGGGGCTCGTCGAGCTTCGTAATGAGCGCGGCGAGCGGCCTGCCATCATCCCCCTTCACGGCCATCCGCATCCGCAGCTTTTCGCCCAGTCGATCCTTAAGCGCGGCGAGTTCGTCTTCGCTCACCGACGGCACGAACCCCTGGCGCTCGCCCGTGCGCGTCAGCAACCCGTGCGCGTCGCGAGGGCTGGCCCCGTCTACGACTTGCACCCCGCAACGCTCCGCGTGCCGGATGTGCTTGCGCAGAGACTTGCCCAAGTCCTCAAACGCCAAGGAGGGAAGCCTGATGATGTAGCTGTAGAGCACGTGCGAACGCCAGCCCTGCCATCGGAACGCCCGGACATCGGACATCCGCACGTGGTTGGTCAACACAACGTATGCAAACTCCTCCTTGAGGAACTCCGCCAGGCACCGGCACACGCTGAGCAGATGGCGGCCCCGCTTCGACTTCGACCCGTCCGGAAACCGGCCGACAATGGACGTGTTCGTGTGGCACAGCGGGAGCAAGCCGGCGGCCGGCAAGCCGAACCGCGAGTCCCGGCAAAGCACCGCGCCGCCAAGAATAACGCCATCGTTGTCAAGCACCGCGGCCACGCACGCGTCGCGCTGCGTTACGTCCGCAATGGCCGAAAACCAATGCGATTCATCGAACACGCAACTGTGCGCCGACTCAGCGACGAGTTCGTCCCACTGCGGATATTCATCTTCGCTGAGGAAACGTGCCTGCATGCGGAGTGTCCGTTGGGATTACTTCAGTGGTAACACTTCAGCCAAGTGCTACAGCCAGGTACCGGAATACTGTCAAAGCTTCCGTGCAACGCCGCGTGTTAGGGTATCTGAATCCCAACGGGATTCCGGATATCAGCCCAGGGTTCGCGAGCGAAGCTCGCAACCCTGGGTTTTGAGGCGCACAGCTTCGCTCCCCCCCCCATCCGCCCGCCCTGTAGGGCGGGCGGATGGGGGGGGGGAAGTTCAATAGGACTGCCCTGGCCCCAGGGTAGCGGCCTGCGGCCGCAACCCTGGGCTAGAAGCCGGAAGCCCGTTGGGCTTCCAAACAGC
>JAJRTI010000725.1 GCA_024278415.1 Planctomycetota bacterium
AGCGCCCGCGCGGGATCGCGCAGCCGCCAATCGAACGGCATGCCGTTGAACCAACACAACCCCCGTCGGTCGTCCAAGAAGTAGTAGTTCGGGATGATGCCGTGCGTCTGCGCCGTCTTGGGAAGCCAGTAGGTGGTGAAGAAGCCGCCGAAACGGACGGGGCCGCGATGGACGAACTTCGCCAAACCTCTCTTGTACGGGATTTCCAGCGCGTATCGGCCGACCTTTGCATTCCGAGGCGCCGTTAGATCGACACGCACCGTGCCGTCGAACTCCACCCGCGTCTTTGCGGCATAACTCACCGAGCCGCCTCGGCTCCGCCAATCCAGAACGGCCGCGGTCGGCGCCTCCGCTGGGCCCTCCGTCTTCGCGCCGAGCAGCGCCCATCCCCTTGGCGCGGGATCGAGAACCAAACGGCAGGGGGCCTGAAGCAACGCCGCGCCGGCCGAATGCACTTGGCTCGGCGCGGGCCCTGTCTCGAATGCATACGCGCGGCCCCAAACGCGAACGGTCCTGCCCGCCAACACCACCGGCGTCCAAGGAGCGGGAACGCCCTTCGGGAGGCCGTCGCGGTTGCCAAGCCACTCCGGCGCGGGAGGCGTCGCGAAGCGAACGGTCTTCGCGACGATCGTCCGCCCTCCCTCCGTCAGCGCGACGCGCAGCGTGTATCGAGTGCGCGGCGACACGTTCTCGAGCGTCCGTCGGACCTCCGCCTTTCCGCGGCGATACGGCATCGTCCCGAGTTTGGCAACGAGACTCTTGCCGGCCGCGTCGAGAACCGTGAAGACGTACAATGCGTCGAGCCCGACTCGAATCCGGCCGCGGGGTTGGAGCGCGCACACAATCGTCTTGCCCCGGTCGCGAAGCTTCACGGCGAGGGCGATGTCGGGCTTCTTGCTCACGCGCAGGGGGAGTTCGATAACGACCGAATCGTCCTCGCCTTTTCCCCCCACAGCAGCGCCGCCGCCGTAGTAGGCGGGCACGGCCGCTTTGCCGGCGCGGCCGAAGGTGTACCGCATCTTGAACGAGCCGTCAGGAATGTCGCGCAGCTCGTGGATCACACGCCGCGAGTCGAAACGAGGCTGTTGTGTGTCGCGGGCGACGACCTTCCCTTTGGCGGTCACGACGGTCAGCGTCGATTGCGCAATGCCCCCACGGGGGAGGCTCACCGCACGCGCCTCGAGCGAGATTCGCCCCGTGGCGAAATCGCTCCGCTTCGTCAACGCGACCGCGGGGAGTGGCTTGCCGAAGATGAGCGTGCCGGCCCACTTGGGGCCGTTGTAGTACCACTGCCTCCCCGACCACGGAAACACGCTCGCCTCGCTTCGTGGCGCGACCGCAATCCGAGAGAGCGAGAATCGCATTCGCGGCGGCGGGGCGGCGAGGCCGATCGTGCGGAAGGGAATCTCCACGACGGCGATCCATCCATCATCCACGACTCGGGCGGCCGACCGCCATTGGCCGTTCCAGCTCATGTCCGCTCCGTACAGATCGCATTGCACGTTCCGAGCCGAGAGGACGAACTGGTAGTACTCGGCCCTCCCTTCGAGACGGGGAGGCACAAGATAGATCTCGATGGCATCGTCTCGGTACACGGGGCCATCGCGATGAGCGACTTCGGTGACGGGCTTCGTCCCTTTCGGTGCATGGCATCGAAACCCGAAGAAGAGCGAAGTGGCGGTGCGCGCAAGATACACTTCCGTCTCGAACGTGGCGGGCCGCCCCGTCTTGTGCTGCACGAATCCAAACACCTTGGCCGCGCGCGTCCAGCATTCCGCATCGAGCGCGGGCTCCATGGGAGGCGCTTTCTTCAGCGCAGGGACGACGATCCTCGGCCGTGCGAACTCGCTTGGCTCGAACGCGCGGGCTCGCGCAGGAACGGCGAGCAGACACCACGCGGCGAGCGCGGGCAACAAGCGCATTGACGCAGCGTTCATTCGCTTCCCTCACGCAATTCGCCGGCTACGGGGACTCGGCCGGGCGGCGGTCCGATTCTTCGCGGCCTCGCGCGGATGGCGTCGCTACAGGGATGATTGGACCGGCAGCCGCTCGGCTGGGACAAGCCCAGCATTAGCGTTGATTGAGTATGTCCTTGGACTTACGCGCGGACACATACCGTACGCCGAAGCGAGACAGACATCAGTGTTCTTGGGATATAGATGGGCGTGCGCAGAACTCCCGCCGGCAGGCCCTGCCCCTGTGGCGGCGCAAGACCGCGACGACGCGGCGAGGGCCATCTGACTGCCATGTCGCGAGTCATGCTACAGACCCGGAGCCGCCACCGCTTGCGCTCCTTGCCCGTCGCCCGTTCCCAAGAGCACACGACCAACGCGGCGCACAGATGCGACCAAAACTGATGATTATCCCCATTATTCTGGCGTTATCGACCGGCGATGAGAAACCACGCTCTATGGCTCTCGGCGCGTCACGTCTTCAAACTTATCGAAATGATGGTCGTAAGAGTATACCTCCAAGCCCGCGTCCGCGGCCAAGGCGGCATGGTAGGCATCGATGAAGTCCACCGCGCTATCTCGGTAGCGCTGCACCGCGTCCAGCAGAACGTCTACGTTGGAGAATTCCAGACCCGGGGTATTGAGCAGCGCGATCAGCTTCTCCGCAATTTCGCTGCGAGGCGCCCGGTAATAGGACTCGAGGGTCCAGACAATCTCGGCGAGACAGACATCCGACACGTGCAAGCGCAAAGTGCGCTGCCCTGCTCGGCGCAGCAGCCGTTCACAACGTTCCGCCTTCTCCGGGTCGTCTTCAGTCAGCAACCGCAGGAAGATGTTCGTGTCGAGAAGAGCCCCCATCCCTTAGCGCTCCGCGGCTCGACGGGCCGTTTTCCCTTTCGCCTTCTGGCGAACCGCCTCGAAATCCTCAGGGCGTTTCTTGGGCCGAATGCTACCGCGATGGTCAAGAATCGTCCCCCGCAAGGGGCGAATCACCGCCTCGCCATCCCTCAACTCATACACGAGCCGGTCATGCTCCTTTATCCCGAGCGATTCCCGGACAGCCAGAGGAATCGTCGTCTGGCCTTTGCTGGTTATTCGAGATGCGATCATCGCAGAATCCTTTCATTCAGGAACTTCCTTACTTTATCCCGAAGTAAGACAGATGTCAAGCCCATTCCTGACATCAGGGACGTCTTACGCAACTCAACACGTCCACAGCATCTGAATCTGGCCAAGGCCGATCCGCAATCCGAACCTGACACGGTGCGACAGTGCGCAGGCGCTAAGGCCTACGCCGATGTGTCGGAGATAGTGAATATTCGGCGAACCCGTCTCGCAGATACAGACAGACCCCATCCCGTTTATTTGGGCAACCACGCGCACCACGAGTGTACCGCGGAACAAGGCCCGGGTGGCGGTCAGCGTGAAACGCTGAAACAATATAGCCTGGGGCAACGCCCTGCTCTTTACCCACGTTTCTGGGACGGTAAAACTTCAGCCGATTGCAACAGTCGTTGGCCCCATGAACGTGCGCGAGTTCAATGGACAGCGTTTCCGCTTGACGCAACGCTGTTTGGAAGCCCAACGGGCTTCCGGCTTCTAGCCCAGGGTTGCGGCCGCAGGCCG
>JAJRTI010000726.1 GCA_024278415.1 Planctomycetota bacterium
GTCGCGGGCTTGAACACGTTCGTCGCGGAGTTGCCCTTGTGGCCGGGATCGGTCTGCGTGACTTCGAGCACGACCGCCGCGGGGAGGTCCACGGCGAAGGCCTTGCCCTCGTGGAACTTGACGCGCACCTGTTGGTTCGGCGTCACGAACACCATCTGCTCGCCCACCAGATCCTCGCTCAGATGGATCTGGTCGTACGTATTCACGTCCATGAACACGTACGAATCGCCGTCCTGGTATAGGTACTCCATGACCCGGGTCTCCAGGGTTGCGGCCTCCACCCTATCCGTGGAGCGAAACCGCTTGTTGATCGTGTTGCCCGCGGTGATGCTTTTGAGCTTGGTCTGCATCAGGGCCTGGCCCTTGCCGGGGGTGATGTGCTGGAAATCGGTCACGACGAACAGTTCGCCGTCGATGTTCAGCACTGTGCCTTTTCGGATGTCGGTAGCGTTCATGTGGGTTTGGCTTGCAGGCGGGAGGTTGAGACTTCGATCTGAGCTACGCTCTGGACCGCGCGAAAGCATGCGTACGCGCTTGTAGTAGGCCCGTGAGGGCCTTCCTGCCGCACGCGCTTGTAGTAGGCCCGTAAGGGCCTTCTGCCTGTATCGTCCGCGGTGCGGCGGACCAGCGGCGCCCTTACGGTCGCCACTACAAGCACTGTCGAGAGCCGCTACTGCTATAGTGGGCTCGGGGAGATTAAAGAGGATATCAGAACCCCAGGGCTCACTCAAGAATGGCGCCCACGGCGGCCGTGAGCAGCGCGACGCACTGCTGCTCGACGCGTCGGGCCGTGTGCACGATGTCCTCGTGCGAGAGCTTGGCGCCGGCCGCGAGTCCCGCCGCCTTGTTCGTGATGCAGGAGATGCCAACGACACGCACCCCCATCTGCCGCAGTGCGATGGTCTCCCAAACAGTGGACATGCCGATCGCGTCGATGCCCTGGCTGGCCATCGCCCGGATCTCCGCGGGCGTCTCGTACATGGGCCCCAGCGTGCTGGCGTATACGCCTGACTTTAGCGGCACGCCGGCTGCGGCCGCGGCCGCGTTCACGCGAGCGCGCAGCTCCGCATCGTACGCCTCGGTCATGTCCACGAACCGCGGGCCCAACACGCTGCCGAGCCCCAGCAAGGGATTGGTCGCGGTGAGATTGACGTGGTCTCCGATGAGCATGAAATCGCCTGGGTCGAGGCCGTCCCGAATGCCGCCCGCGGCATTGGTCAGCAGGACCGTCCCGACTCCCCACCGTGCGAGCGCGCGGGCCGCGTACACGACCTCGTTTGGCGAGTAGCCCTCGTACCCATGGCAGCGCCCGCGGAGGCAAGCGACCCGGCGCCCCCCTACCGTCCCAATGTGCAGCATGCCTGCGTGCACTTGGGGCGTAGACAAATGCGGCACGTCGGCGCAAGCAAACTCCGCGGCCGTGTCCACGGCCCCCGCAAACGCGTCCCAGCCGGATCCGAGGATGACGGCCATGGCCGGCGCAGCGCCGGCGCGGTCGCGCAGCCACGCGGCGGTCTCGTCGAGGGATTGGGAGAGGGAAAGCAAATGACCAGCGACCAATGACGAATGCCCCATCTCTGTTCTACAGCAACGCGCCCGCGACGCATGCGGTCATCATGGACGCCATGGCGCCGCCGGCCACGGCCTTGAGGCCGAGCTTGGCGAGGTCGTGGCGACGGGTCGGAGCGAGGGTGCCGATGCCGCCGATGGTGATGGCGATGGATCCGAAGTTGGAGAAGCCGCAGAGTGCGTACGTGGCCATGGTGATCGAGCGGGGCGACATGGCCTGTTGGGCGATGATCTTCTTGAGTTCGAGGTACGCGAGGAACTCGTTGAGCACGATCTTCTGCCCCAGCAAGTTGCCGAAGCTCAGGCAGTCCTTCCACTCGACGCCAAGGCAGAAGGCGAGGGGGCTGAAGATCCAGCCGAGAATCTTCTGCATGCTCAAGGCCTGGCCGGCCGCCACGTCGGCAACGAACCAGCCTTGCACCATGCCCAGCATGTAGTTGAGCATCGCGACGAGCGACACGAACGCGAGCACCATCGCGGCCACGTTGATCGCGAGCTTCACGCCCATGCCCGCGCCGGCCGCGGCCGCGTCGATCACGTTTACGGTGTCGCGCTCGAACTGGACTTCCACCTCGCCCAACGTCCTGGGCTCCTCGGTCTCAGGCAAGAGGATCTTGGCCATGACCAACGACGCCGGTGCGGACATGACGCTCGCGGCGAGCAAGTCCGCGGCTTTGATGCCGAAGCTGGCGTACACCATGAGCACGCTGCCGGCGATGGTGGCGAAGCCGCTCGTCATGAGCGCCATGATCTCGGACAGGGTCATGCCCGGCACGTACGGCCGAATCACGAGCGGCGCTTCCGTCATGCCCACAAAGACGTTGGCCGCGGCCGCGAGCGACTCTGCGCCGCTCACGCGCATGGACCACTTCATGATCTTGGCCATGGCCGCCACGATCTTCTGCATGATACCCAGATGGTAGAGCACGGACATGAGGGAAGAGAAGAAGATGATGATCGACGACACCCGCACAAAGAAGACGAATCCCCCGCCTGGCGGCAGCGCGCCAAACGTCACGCCCGAAGCCGTGGCGCCAGACCGGCTCACGGTCGCAAATTGCTCCATGTTCGCGAGCGGGCCAAAGATAAACTTCGCCCCCTCGTCCGCGAACCCGATGACCACCTGCACCGTCTCCCCCAGCCACTCGAACACGGCCTGCCCCGGCGCGGTCTTCAGCACGACGAACGCGAACACAAACTGGAGCACCAAGCCCCACACGACAATGCGCGGAAGTATCCTGCGCCGATGTGCGGATAGCGCCCACGCGATGCCGAGCAATACCGCCAGGCCGCCAAGGCATTGCAGACGTTGGAGGAGGGTGGTTTCCATTTCCGGGTGTGCTCTCTCTCGAAGGGCAAGAAGCCGCGCGCGTCGCACGTTCGTAAGAGCGTCTCTGGCCGGGCGCCATTGCGCGCCAAGCGCAGCGGAACGCACCGACGTGCACGCCACAAGCGCGGGACCCGTCCGCACGTCCCGCCTCGCAGGGGGGACTTACAGGGGGGGGGGAAGACGCCAGTTCCTCTGCAAACGTCAGCGCCGCGGCGTCCACTTGCCATCGCCATCCGCGTCGATCCAGATCGGGTTGGTCACGGCGAAGGGAGTGACGGGCTCAGAACGATAGTCGGGGTACACCGGGCTGAGGGCAGCGATGCCGGACACGACCGCTACGATCCACGAGTCGCGGCGAATGGGGTAGCGCAGGCGCCGGTCAAAACGCTCGACCACCCCCGTTTCGGGCAACGGGAACGCATCGACAACCGCGCCATTGACAACGAACTCAATCTTGTTCGGCTGCACCCAGGGCGCACAAAAAACGCGGCCGCGCACGTCGATTTCGCCATCGCTGTCGCTGACCATGCTGCCAATGACGCCGTCGCGGTTGACGGTGATATACACCATGGGGCCGTTGGTGACAATCGCGCGGCGGCGCGTCTTGATCGCGGCCGTGATGCTCTCCAGAGAGACGCGCACGACCGAGTCCGTGCCCACGTAGAGCATCGTGCGCGGGCAGCCGGCCTCCTGCGTCACCGCCATGTGGCTGTCGGACCCGCCCACCGCGGTGAACCGATGGCCCGCGTTGAGCAGCGCAAACCAATCCCGCAGCACCCGATCCGCGGCGGCCACGTGCTTGCCGTTCAGCACCTCGATTGCGTCGAAGTCCAGCGACATCCCGGGGCCGGCAAGCCCGGTCTTGGGGTCGAACTTCACGCGGTTGAAGTAGCCCAACCCGCCCGCGCGCGGGTGGTTGACTTGCACGATCGCGCCGGGGTTCAGCCGGCGCAACTCCTCGAAGATCGTCGCCGCATCCTTGCCGCGGTGGTCCACCGGCCCCAGCCGCGGGTTCCGCGGCACAAGCGGCATGGGGTACGCGTTGAAGTGGCCCAGCGTGTTCGTCGTCACCTCGTTGCCCACGAGCGCGGCCACGAACTTCGTGAGGCCCAACTCGCGGATCGTAGGGGCCAAGTCCGTGTGGCGGTCGTGGTCGGTCACCGCGGCCACTTCCACACCCTCGCAAGCGTCCGTGATGACGCGGTCCTTGAATGCGAGCGCGCTGTCAAAGCTCGCGGCGGTGTGCTGGTGGAGGTCCGCCGCGAGGTAGCCCTTGGTGGGCACGACGCGGCGCAGCGTTGCCCGGATGTGCTTCCGTTCGCCGCTGGCGATGAAAAACGTCTGCTGGTGCAACGTATACTCGATGCCGCGCGAGGCCACGACGAGGTAGTTGCCCGGCGCGATCGGGGCGTCGGCCTTGCCGTATGGCACGAACACGACGTTCCTCGCGCCGGCCGCGGTGTACGTCGAGCCGAAGTCGGGCGTGGGCGTGGACGCGGCGCCGAGGAAGGTGAACTTGGCTGGGATGGGCTCGCCGGCCTCGTCCACGGCCTCCAGTGTGAGTTGCGCGGGCTCGCCGAGTTCGCCGTCGAAGGCCACGGCCCGGCTGGGCTCGATCCGGACGGTGAACTCTCCCATGGGCTGCCGGTTGTGCGCGGTCGGCCGGAGCTTGTACAAGCCTGGGCGGAGGCTGGCGGCATATGCACCCCAGGGGTCGGTCTTGGCAATGCCCACGATCTGGCCGCGCATGTCTCGAATCTCGATGGCCGCGTTGGCGATGGGCGCCTTGGTCTTGGACGACCGGAAGCGGCCGGAGAGGCTGCCCACTTGGTCGCCGCGCACGAAGAAGCATTCGTCGCTGATGCCGGTGCTGCCGCCGATGCCGACTGCGAAGTGGCGCGTGTACGTGGCCGCGCTCCCCACCGGGATATCCGGCGCGGACACGATCACGTCGGACCACCCTGATCCGTGCCGGGTTTGCATGCTTCTGCTGCCGACGAACATGCCGTACGACGCGAAGTCGCCCACGCCCGCGAGCCATACGAGCTTCGGCTTGCGCCCACCCAAATCGCGGCCGAAGCCTTGCGCGAAGTGATCCACTGCGCCCCATTGGATCGCGTCGCCGAGAGCGAACGCATCGAGCGGCTTGTCCGTGTGGTTGGCCACCTGGGTCGTGAGCGTCACGTGGCGCTGCCCGGGCCAAAGCTGATAGGTCGTCGCCACGCGGATGCCCGGCTGCTCGCAGTCAACGCCTTCCGCGCGAATCTCCGCCGGCTCGTGTTCTCCGCCTGCCTTGACGATCGCCACGGACTGGTACACGGCCTGGCGCGGGAAGGTGTCCGCGAAGTAGGTGAACACCTCCTTGAGCAAATCCACGTTCGTGCGTTTGTCGCACGCGTCGCGGATGTTGCCGCCAGACTTGGAGCCCCCCGAGGGCCGCTGCACCGCGGAGATAATGACCCGGATCAGTTCGTTTTCGAGCACGTAATCGCCCGGCAGGCCATTGGCCGCGGGGCCGGGGATCATGTCCTTGGGCGTGGCGATGCGCGCGGCGGCGAAGGGCCGTTCCGGCTTGGGCGGCTCCACCACGGCCCGGCGCCAGCAGCCAGCGATGCACGCCGCGGCCGCGAGCCACAGGCAGGTCCGCTTGTGTGGGGAAGGGCGCATGTGCTGAGCCTCGTGCTGCGGCGTCGGCAGTAGCCGCATCCGCCGGGAGGCGGGCCAACTGGAGATTGGCCTACAGAACGCCCGCATTCTGGCGAATGCGGCTACCGCCGGCCCGCGCCCTCGTTCATGCCCTTATTGCCCTGGGGGCTTGGCCGCGGCTCCGCCGGCGGGCTTGGCTTGGACGCCTTGGGGCGCCTTGGGCTTGGCTTGGGCGCCTTGGGGTGCCTTGGGCTTGGAGCCGGCAGGGGCGGCAGTCGAGGTCGCGGCTGCGACGGCCGCGGCTTGCGCCGCCTTGTAGGCCTTGCGCGCGGCTACGGCCGCGGCGTCCAACTGCTCATTGAGCTTCTTGTTATTCTCCATGAGCGCTTCGAGGCGTTTCTTCGCCGCGGCCTCATGCTCTTGCTGCTTCTTCA
>JAJRTI010000727.1 GCA_024278415.1 Planctomycetota bacterium
CCTCCGTCATGCGCCGGGTCGCCATCCACCCTCCAAACACCAGCACGGCCCCCACCAGCCAAGACATGTACAGGGTCATCATATTAAATGACAACCCAAACAACTCCACCGGGGCATGAGGGGCGATCTGCATGGTTAGGGGTGCGGAAGCCTCAACACTTGGGCAACGGGAAGTGTGTCACGCCTGGAATGGCGCCGGCCCGCGGCGGAATCCTGACGCCACCGGCCGAGTATTTGTCTGCGCTGAGGCCACGCCTTGTCGCCGGGCGTGCCTCCTGCGCGCAGGAAACGATTTCTGCGGGCCGGCAAGGGGTGGTGCGCCACGCGGTGCGAGCTACGAGGCGTTTCCAAGCAAAAGCCGGGCCGCTTCTATCCAACTCCTCAGAACAGCCCCTTCACCTTGCCGGTGGCTGTATCCACATCAATGCGCCGGAACGCCGGATCCGAGCATGTGCCTGGCATGAGGCTGATCTTGCCGGCGACGGGGACTACGAAGCCGGCTCCGCCATAGGTGAGGATGTCGCGCACGAAGAGGCGCCATCCGCTGGGCACGCCCTTCAGTTCCGGGTTGTCGCTCAAGGACAAGTGCGTCTTGACCATGCACGTGCCGAGTTGTGACAGCGCGGGGTCGGCTTCGATCTCCTTTGCCTTTGCTTCGGCCTCAGGCGAGTAGTCCACGCCGTCTGCTCCGTACACGACTTTCGCGATCTTGTCCACTCGCTGCCTCAGCGGCTCGTCCATCTCGTAGAGGAACTTGAAGTTCGTCTCGTCGTTGCACGCGTCCATGACCGCGTCCGCAAGCTCAAGTGCTCCATCGCCGCCTCTGAGCCAGTGCTCAGACACGGCGGCTCTGGCGCCGGCGGCCTCGGCGATGCGCTTGATTGCTGCGATCTCGTCCTTCGTGTCGGTGTAGAACGAATCGATGCACACGACGGGGTTGAGGCCTGCGGTGCGCATGGTGTTGATGTGATGCACGAGGTTTGCGCAGCCCTTCTCGACCCACTCCACGTTCTCTTCGTTGTACTCTTTCGGCAACGGCTTGCCTGGCACGGGCACGGGTGCGCCTCCGTGGCACTTGAGTGCGCGTACGGTGGCCACCACGACCGCGGCATGGGGCTGGTGGCCGCTGAAGCGGCACTTTAGGTTCCAGAATTTTTCGAAGCCAATGTCCGCGCCGAAACCCGACTCGGTCACGTGATACTCGGCCAGGCCCAGGCCTACGCGGTCGGCCATGATCGACGATTGACCGATGGCGATGTTGGCGAATGGCCCTGCGTGCACAAACACCGGCTGCCCTTCGAGCGTCTGCATCAGGTTGGGGTTGAGCGCGTCGACCATCCACGCGGTCATTGCGCCCGCCACTTCGAGATCCTCTGTGGTGACAGGGCTGCCCTGCTTGTCGTATGCCACGATGATTTTGCCCATGCGCTCGCGCAGGTCCGCCAAGTCGTTTGCGACCGCTAGGATGGCCATGATCTCCGATGAGACCGCAATGCCGAACGAGCTGTCCATCTCAAAGCCGTCCATCTTGCCGCCCATACCGATCCGGATGTGGCGGAGAGCCTGCGCGCAGAAGTCGATAACCCAGCCCAGGGACACGCGAGCGGGATCGATGTCGAGCCGCTTGAGGTTCTTCTTGGCCAAGGTTGCGTCGTTGTAGTTGTGCTCGTGTTGCATGCGCGAGGTGAGTGCGACCATGGCGAGGTTGTGCGCGTTCATGATCGCGTTGATATCCCCGGTGAGCCCCAGCGAGAACGGCGTGAGCGGTATGCACTGCGACAGCCCTCCGCCGGCGGCCGATCCCTTGATGTTCATGGTGGGGCCGCCCGAGGGCTGGCGGATCGCTGCGGTCACGCGCTTGCCGCGCTTGCCCAGGCCTTGCACGAGCCCGATAGTGGACGTGGATTTTCCCTCGCCCAGGGGGGTGGGCGTGATCGCGGTCACGTCTATAAACTTGGCGTTCGTGTCGCGTGGCAATCGATCGAGCACCATGTGTGCGTCGACCTTGGCCACGAACCGGCCGTACGGCATCAGCTCGTCGTGCTGGATGCCAATTTCGTCTGCGAGCTGCTCGAGCGACTTCATGTGCGATTCTGCGGCCTCGGCAATCTCCCAGTCGGCATGTTGTGTCGGATCTAGTGGCATGTTTAGTTTTCTCACTTAGTCATGGCTTGGGTCAGCAAGCGCAGGAACGACGAACAGCACAGGCGAGACGCTGGGCTATGCAAATGCGATTCCCCTGGCGCGAGGGCCCCTTCATAGGGATCTCGCCGCTGCACAGCGTCATTACGAGACGAAGAACCGGCAGAGACGACGGGAGTTGGTTAGGCATACACCTTGTTCGCAGTCTCAGTTTCTCCCTCATCCCCGAACAACTTCGCCACCTTGTATTGCAGTGTCGACCTGGGCACGGCGAGCATATCTGCGGCCTGGGCGAGGTTTCCCTTGGTGCGGTCGAGCGCCCATCGGATGAGTTTGGCCTCGACTTCGGCCAGCATGGAATTGAGGTCGACCTTGTCGTGGCCTTGGAGGGACAGAGCGATTCTACTCTTGGCTCCGGGCACTTCTTGGAGGTGGGGCACGTCGTCCACGTCCAGGGCGTCGTGTTGTGCGAGCGCAACCATGCGTTCCACCACGTGCTCGAGTTCGCGCACGTTGCCGGGCCAGTGGTAGGCTTGGAGTTGGTTCACGGCTGCGGGCGAGATCGACATGGCTCCGCGGTTGAGCTTGATGGCCGATTTCTGGAGGAAGTGCTCGACCAGCAGAGGCACGTCTTCGAGGCGTTCTCGGAGGGGTGGGATGAAGAGCGGCACGACGTTGAGGCGGTAGTAGAGGTCTTCGCGCCACTTGCCCTGCGCCACGAGCGCGGCGAGGTTTTTTTTTGCGGCGGAGATGATGCGCACGTTGACGCGAATGGGCTCCTGCCCGCCCACGCGCTCGACTGTGAAGTTCTGGAGCACGCGAAGGAGTTTGACTTGCACGTCGATCTGCACATCGTCCACATCGTCGAGGAACAGGGTACCTCCGTGAGCGAGTTCAATGCGTCCGATGCGCCGTTTGGATGCACCCGTGAACGCCCCAGCCTCATAACCGAACAGCTCTGATTCGATCAACTCCCTTGGCAGGGCCGCGCATGAAACGGCGACGAATGCCCCTGAGGATCGGCTGGATGTTTCGTGCAGGAGTCGGGCGGCGAGTTCCTTGCCCGTGCCGCTTTCGCCCTCGATGAGCACGGTCGTGTCCGTGCCGGCCACGGCGTGGATTCGGCCCATCACCTGCCGCATGGCCTCCGATTGGCCCACCATGCACGTATCTTCGGTGCTTTGTGCGAGCTGTATGCGGAGCGCTTCGTTCTCGCGCTCCAAGTCCTCGTAGCGCATGATGCGGTCGAGCTTGAGCAGCAGCTCCTCGGTCGGGAACGGCTTCTGGATGTAGTCGAACGCTCCGAGTTTCATCGCCTCGACAGCGGTCTCGATGCTGCCGTAGGCCGTCATGACGATTGCAGCTTGCGTGGGGTTGCGGCGCTTGAGATCCCGCAGGAACGCGATGCCGTCTTGCCCAGGCATACGCAGGTCGGTCACGACGACGTCGTAGAAGTTGCCATCGAGTAGTCGATCGGTTTCGAGTGGGCTCGCGACCGCGGCCACGTCGTATCCTGCGGCGCGCAGTTCGTCCTGCAACACGGACCGCTTGATCGGCTCATCTTCGACAATCAGGATTTTGGCGCGGTGTTCGGCCATCTGATCACTCCGGGACTTTCGGGAGGCGAATGACAAACCGGGCTCCACCGAGCGAACCGTGTGCCGAGCACAGCTCAAGTTCGCCGCCGGCCGCGCGGATCATCTCTCGCGAGACCGTTAAGCCGAGCCCGGTGCCTTTCTCCATTGGTTTGGTGGTAAAGAAGGGTTCGAAGACGTGCTCTCTAAGATCTTGCGGGATGCCAGGTCCGCTATCCTCGACAAAGATCTGCACGGACTCGCCGTCGCACTGCGCATCGATCAGCACCTGCGGGTCGTCTCCGGCCGCGGCGGCTTCGGCTGCGTTGAGCACGAGGTTCAGCACGGCCTGGGCCAGGTTGTGCCGGTCACACATACAGACACACTCCCCGGCCTGGCGCCAGGTGAGCTTCACGCGCTTGCCCTCGAACTGTGTTTGCACGAGGAGGGCCAGCGACTCCATCAGATCCGCAGCCTTGCACTCCTCCACGTTCACTTCGCGGCCGGACTTTGCGAACGTGAGCATCTCTCGCATGACTCTGCCGATGCGCGCGAGCCCCTCCTGTAACATAGGGTAGTACCTTTCTGCGCGCGCACTTTTGTTCTCTTCGGCATTGAGCAGGCGCAGGCAGCCTTGCATGCCATCGAGGGGGTTCTGGACTTCGTGTGCGAGGCCGGCTGCGAGTTCGCCCAGCGCGGCCAGGCGTTCGGCCCTGATCATGCGCGATTGCGTTGCCTTGCGTTCCTGCTCGAGCGCGGCCAAGCGATCTGCCATCGCGGCGAAGCCCTGCGCCAACGTCTCGACTTCCTGTGTGCCGGCCACGTCTCGCAGCTCCTGCGCATCCCCTGTGCCTGGAAGCCTAGAGATGATGGAGGCGAGTCGTTGCAGGGGCTGCGTGGCAGTGGCGGCCACGATGTGGGAGACCACAAAGGTCAGCGCGAGCGCGCCCGCCAAGGTGGCGCCTATGGCCAGCACGACGCGCCGGGTGGCCTTGAGCATGCGCTCCCGGGAGATGCCGACGTGTACGCGCCCCAATCG
>JAJRTI010000049.1 GCA_024278415.1 Planctomycetota bacterium
AGGGCCCAGTGTTGCGGCGCGGAGTACTCGGTGCGCGGGATGCGCTTGGGCATCTCCAAGTTCATAGCGGCCCAGCCGTCTTCGTAGGACATGGGAGGCTCCGAGCAGAGGTCAGAGGTCAGAAGTCAGAGGTCAGAGGTCAGAAGTCAGAAGTCAGAGGTCAGAAGTCAGAAGTCAGAAGTCAGAGGGCAGAGGGCAGAGGGCAGAGGGCAGAGCATCATATTCCGCGGGGGACGCTGGCACAAGGGCGAGGCGGGGTCGCGCACGCGGCTTAGACGCTGGCCTGCTACTCGCCCAACACTTCCTCCAGCCACGCACGCGCCTGCCGCCTGTACGGGCTGTCCTTGCACATCCACAGGTCCGTGTGCGGATGAATGATCTTGCCATCGGGGATGTTGAAGATCCGGCGCACGGGCACGTCGAGGAACGTGAACCGGCCCAGGTGCATATAGGGCTTCAGATAGGCCTTCGTCGCGCGGCTCGCGCCACTGTCGCAGATGAGTTGGGGCCGGCCCTGGAGCCGCTTCAGCCGCACGAGCGCGGCCGCGCGGTCACTCCCCGGGTACGGCCATTCGCGCACGCCGTCGTAGTGGTCGTGCGTGATGAAGCCTTTCCAGAATCGCGCGATCTCGTCGTCGGCCAGGCCGATGTAATTGGCCGCGATGGCCCCGCGTGAGAAGCCGCAAATGAAGATATTGTCCACGTCGCCGGCGAATTGCTTGCAGATGCGCGGCAGATTCGTCTTGCCGTACTCGACCGTCGCCTGCTTGTCGCCCCACCAGGTGATCGCGTTCTTCTGCCGGCCCTTCTCCACGTACGGCATGACCACCCAGATGAAGCGGCGGCCGCCGGTCAGACCGTAGCCGAGATTGGCGTCGGCCACTTCGCCGGTGGAGCCGCACTTGGGGAAGTAGTTGCCGGTGTACTCGACCATGACCGGGTGCTTGCCGCTCGGCTTCCAGTCCACGGGCAGGTAGAGCGCGTGGTGCACGTCCGTGCCCGCGTACTCCGGCGCGGTCTGTCGCACGCGGCGTCCCGGTCCCGGCTCGTCGTTGGTCATGGCCGGCGTCACGAGCCGCTCTTCCGCCGCGGCGGCGCTGGCGAACAGCGCGGCGCACGCTGCGATCATGGGTAGGGGGGGCATCATTATTCGGCACGTCAGTACTGCACAGGTGGGCCAAAGGCCACCATGATACGCCCCTCACCGGCCGGGTCAAGCCCCCTTATCTCGGCCGGCGTTCTTCCCTCAGGTCACTCCAATCGGCAGTCCTCCGTCACCGCGTGAGGAAGCCGCTGAGCCTGACCGGGTTCACCATGGCGATGCTGCCAGAGGATCGGGAGCTGGCGGCCAAAGTCGCTTCGCTGATCTGGGATAGAGCGTAACTCGCAAGCCGCTCCTTTAGACGAGCTTGGTCTGCGCCCTGGGAGCGTCTGAGCTTTCTTCTCGATGGGCATATCGCCGGAGCGGAGCCAAGTGTGATGGCCACACAGGTACGGAAACCAAGCCGGCGAACGGCGCGACGAAGTCGCACAGGCATAAAGCCTTGGGCCTTAGCCCAAGGTCACCGATGCCAATGCGCACAGCGCTCTGAAGGAGCGCCGGAACGGGGAACGGAAACGGGGCCGCATGGGCGGGATATTGGGCGGCTCCCCCGCGCCTACAGCGCGGGGCCTTGTTCCTGCCGCCTTTGTCCTTAGGCTGAAGCCCAAGGCTATATCCCTGCACCCCGTCGGGGTGCGTGCATGAGCCTCCATATTGGGCGGAGCGCGAGTTGCGCTCTCCGGGATAGGATGAACACCGTGCCATACGAAAAGTTGGGGGGCGTGGAGATAGATCCGTGCTTGGCGGTTGCGACACCCGAGCTGTACGCGTATCATTTCTGCCGGACAAGGTGAACTGAAGATTGTCGGCGCAAGGAAACAGAATGGCTGAGAGAGACACAACGTCAAAAACGATGGGCATGCCATTGGGAGGCGAATCCGTCACTGTGTGGAGAGCGTCGGACCCTATTCACGAAATCGGCTACTGCCCCGCGCTTGCCGTGCTTCCGAATGGCCGTCTCGTGGGTGTGATGCTCGTTCACGACAGTCGGCCCGGCACGCGGTGGGAGTGGACGGTGAAGGCCTACACCAGCGATGACGGAGGCGAGACTTGGATTCATCGGAAAGACCTGCCCATGGTAGACGGGTGCCCCTTCGTGGCGGGCTCGTCGGTGTACATCATCGGCGGCCGAGATGACTTGAAGATTGCGCGCTCCGACGATTGGGGAGAGACCTGGACGGACCTGGCGCCGCTCCGCACCGGCAAGGCGTGGTATTCGTTTCCGGGCGCGATCGTGGCAGCCCACGGCCGCGTCTACATGGTGAAGGAGTGCAGGACCGAGCCCATCATGCACGGCTTCCCGACGTGGATTCTGGCGCCGGTGGTGCTCTCCGCCTCGGCCTCGGACGACCTCACGCGGCCGGACGCGTGGACATACTCAAACGTGCTGAGCTTCGGAGATGTTCTGGAGCAGTATGGCCGGCCGAACCTCATTGGCGTTCCTTTCTATGAAGCCGGTTCGTACGGGCAGGGACAGGTCCACCGCTCAATGAACAAGATCGGATGGGGCGAGGCGAACCTGGTCCAGATCACCGACCCGGCTCACATCTGGCACGATCCATCGGGCAGAACCTTCCACATCTTCATGCGATCCAACACAGGCAGATCGAACCTGGCCTGTATGGCGAAGGCCGTCGAGCAGGACGACGGGAGTCTTGTCGTCGATCTCGAACGCGCCCCCTCGGGCGAGCCCGTGCTGTACGTGCCATTCCCCGGCGGCCATCTTGGCTTTGTCATTGTGTATGACGAGAAGACCGGCCTCCACTGGCTCATCTCTTCGCAGGCCGGCGATTCCATGAGGCGCGTCGAGCTTCTGCATCCCAAGCACTACGGCATGCCAGAGAACGAGCGGCGCCGTATGGCGTTGTATTTCTCCAGAAACTGCGTGGATTGGTGTTTCGCGGGTCTGATCACAGCGGCCGGCGATATGGGCCACTCGCATTACCACGGCAGCACGGTCATCGACGGCGACGATCTTGTTCTGATGATGCGCACCTCCGACGACGACGCAGTGAACGAGCACAACTCAAACCTGATCACCTGCCACCGGGTTCGCGGTTTTCGAGAGCTGGCATACTAACGCGGGCTTGGCCCGCAACCAAAGAGGCGCGGACGGCCTTCGCCGTCCGTCGGAACGCGAAGGCGTTCCGCTCCGAACATCTTCGCGTCACGCGGAGATGTCACAACCTAAGACTCTACGCCGCGG
>JAJRTI010000728.1 GCA_024278415.1 Planctomycetota bacterium
GCGAGCTTCGCTCGCGAACCCTGGGCTGGTTTACGGAAGCCCGTTGGGCTTCCCAGAGGCCGAACCCGCCCGGACCGGCCAAAGGCTCAGCCACGTTTTCTGCGCATGGCTGTAGCACTTGGCTGAAATGTTACGCGACCGCTAAGCAGATCGTGAAGGCCGATCCCGATTCTGCCGCTTCGCGGGCATACTATGCGGCCTTCCATGCCGTTACCGCATTGTTTGCCCTCCGCGGCCAGGCATTCTCAAAGCATTCCGGCATTCGATCGGCTTTGCACCGCTACCTCATCCACACGGGCCAGTGGGAGCCGGAGTTGGGCCGCGCGTACGATCTCTTGATGGACCTGCGCGAAACCGCCGATTATGGCGGCCAGATGCACGTAACTGAGACGAATGCCGACACCGCGATTGGGAAGGCCGCCGAGATCATGCAAGCTGTCGAACGATCTTGCCCCGAATTGAGCGAGGGCTGGGGCTGACGGGCGTGGGCCCCATCACCGGGCGTGAAGCTGCAATGTCGCCCCCGTGAATGCGTCCACGACCGGCGCCCCGGGGAACTCGGCCTTCTCGCATGGCTCCTTCATGCCCTGGGCCAGCCGAAACGCGCTGATGTTCACGTGCGATTTGACCAGCTCGACGACGTTGTACGTGTCGGTGAACGTGTCGTACCAGGTGGGATTCCTTTGGGGCAGCACGAACGCCTTGTGCGCCTGGCCGGCCGTGTCGAAGTAGGAGAAGTACGGGAGTGCGCTCAGGCCGTCGCGGCGGCTGCTCAAGAACACGAACCACCGCCCGTTCGACGACCAGCGCGGGTAGCTCTCAGCGCGGTCGCTGCACACCGCGTCGAGCCGGCGGTACTGGCGGGACGCGAGGTCCAGCAGATACACGTCCGAACTCTTCTGGTGGATCGGGTACGTCGTCTTGTCCGCGAGGATATGCAGCACGTACTTGCCGTCGGGCGAGGGCCGCGGAAACGCGCAGGACTTGCCCAGTTTGGAGTACGCCATCACGGTCTCGGGCTCGCCCCACGTGTCCGTAGCGACGTCGTACGAGATGCGCATCATGTCGAACCTGAACTTCGCCAGATCTGCGATTTTCACGGTGGGCACATCCTTGCCCCGTGAGAAGTAGATGAACTTGCCGTCGGGCGACCAACAGGGATGCGTCTCGATGTATTCGCTTTCGAAGACGGAGGGCGTCGTGCTCAGGGTGTTCGTCTGGGTGTCGTACACCACGAGGTCGCCCCGCTTCTCAACCGCCTGGAACTGGTATTCCTTGGCCGTCGAGGACATGCAGCCAAAGAAGACGTTGCAGGTCGCGGCAATGTGCCGGCCATCGGGGTGCCACGACGCGTACGCCAGGGGCCGGAACATGGGCGCGCGCTTGGTGTCGATCTTGCGCGTCTGGCCGTTCATGACCAACATCATGCCCGCGTGCTTGCCGCGGATGTGCACGAGGAACTTGTTGGGGTCGTGCTGGTAGAAGGTGTGGCAGTTGAAGCACTGGAAGTCGCCGTCGCGCAGGGTCATGAGAGCGGACACGCGGAAGGACGTGAGGTCTCGCTGGAAGATGCCCCTGATCTCGGAGCGGTTCTTGTTGGGCACGAGGCGGCGGTACACGAGGTGGGAGTCGAGGGGCTCCTGGGCGACCGTGTTGGTGAATCGCTTGAACTGCTGCCACGTCCCGTCCTGCTTCTGCGCAAAGATGTCGTAGGAGATGCGCCCGCCCTTGCTGGCCGCTACGAGCGCACGCCACGACCTTGGTGGGATGCGGCAGACGCCGTCATCACAGTGGATGTCGAGCGACTCCCCTGTTTCGGACGACAGCTTGACGACGAAGTCGCGGCCCTTTTCCAGGATACGGAAGTTCAAGGGCGCAATGTTTGGCGGGATTACCAACGCGGTGTAGTCGGGGTCGATGCGCGGTGTCCTCGCCAGCTTTGTTGCGGATCCCACGTCCGGCACGCGGCCACACGACAGGGGCAGCAGCGCGGCGGTTATCCACAGAGCTATGGCGGAACAGCGGGTCATGGCGTCGGTCGGGTCAGTTGTGTTGCCGCGAGGTTCGGGAGCTGCGGTCGGCCCCCCACATCCAGCGTGCGTCGTTGGGCGTGGCAACAAAGAAGTGGTAGAACATGTACGTGTCGCCGTACTGGGATCTGAAGCGCTCCACCGCGTCGTCGCGGCGCCCGTAGAGGTTGAAGTCCTTGAAGAACTGCGCCACACGTTGGGCGACGGCTTTGTCATAGACCACCCAGCGCGTCTGGTTCATGCTGGCCAAGATCAAGAGCGCTTCCTGGCAGTGGATCGGGATCGTGGAGTGGCCCGCTTTCTGGTAAGACTTGAGGTCGCTGGCGATGCCGGGAAGCGACCGCTTGTCCAAGAGCAGCCAAGCCGTCAGATAGTCGAAGGCCAAGCGGTTGTCCGGCTTGGATTCGAGGAGGTTGGCCAGGGCTGCGGGGGGGGGCTTGATGATGCGACGCTCAACGACCGGGCGGAGGCTCCTGTACCGGCCCCATTGCTTTGCCATGGCCTTCGGATCGCGAAGGATGGCCTTGAATCGACGCGCGAAGTCTCGGTGAAACAGCGTCTTTTCCAATATGTTCAGATGCTTCGCCGCCAGGTCGTAGTTCTCGTTCACCATAGCGCACTCAGCCATGCGCTCGAACGCATCGTAGTGCTCCCCGTAGAAGACGAGGTAGTTGTAAGCATGGCGCAGCGCGAGATTGATGTGCCCTAGCTCGAGGAACACGTCGCTGTTGTACATGGCTCTGCTCGAATCGTCTTCCGCTGGCCCGTACATGGGCTTGATCGGGATGTTGAGCAGGAGCCCCCGAGTGCCCCACCCCTGAGGGTAGTGGAACATCTCGTCGAGCAATCGCCCCGTCTTGGCCAGCGCGAAGTTGGTCATGAACTGCGAAAGGATATCGCGCTGCCGGTGGGCCTTGGCCTGGGCCAGCAGGTCTTCCCATTGCCTTTCCTTATAGAGCTTCCGGCCGGCCACAAACGTGTCCAGCAGCCGGTCGTACCGAAGCGCAAGGAGCAGGACCACGAGCACCACGGCTTCCACGGCGAGGAGCAGGCGCTTGCCCTCACTGTGCTGCAGCCGCCAGAACCCCTGAACGCGACGCGGCAGGCGGCGCCAGAACGGCATCAAGAGCAGCGACGCTGCAAGGGCGACGGCCAGCAAGCAGCTCACTGTGTTCGCCAGATGGCCGCGGGAGAGCCCGAAGCTGGCGAACCCGGCAAAGGAGAGGGGGGAGGCCCACGCACTGCGCAATGGAATTGGGAAGACCCACCGATACGCGACCAGAGGCAGCGCGAGGCACAGGGCGAGGTAGCCGCTCTTGAACGCGAGCCCTGCGCGCCACGGCCGGCCAAGCCATGCGTCGAGGAGAGCCCACGCCGCGAAAAGCCAGGCGTAGCTTCCGACGAGCAGGTAGAGGATGGGCATGGCTAGCAGGGCATACGCCTGCCTCCGTCTCTCTGTGCGCAGAGAGAACTGCGCCAGCGCGGCGGCGCACACCACGATCAGCCCCAGGGTGTGGTAGATCGCGTACGAGATAGACGTGTGCAGCGCGAACAGCAGCACACACGGAAAGAGCGCGGAGGCGAGACGGGCCTCGCGATTCAGTTTTGTGAGAAGGCCGAAGAACAGCGCGGTGAAGCACGTGATGCACGCAGACACCGCGAGCGCGCCGAGGGCCTCGTGATAATAGAACTGCCCCAGGAACCGGCCCGCGTATCGAAGCAGCCCGCCAGGGTGGTCGAGAAACTTCGACAGAAACTGGCGGGTGAACACAAAGAAGCAGTTGCCGGTTTCACTCGCCAGGAAAATGGCGTACCCGTAGACCCCGTAGGTGAGTAGAAAGAGCGCACCGAACAGCGCAGCGAGGCCAAGGATGGCGGAGGTTTTCTTGCTCATGGGTTGCAATTCAACCGGAAGCGGCGTTTCGTCATGCCGTGCCCCCTAATGGCCTGGCCATAATAGCCATCTGCGCTCGGCGCTGCAAGCCAGCGACCGAGGGAGGCACCCACAGGGCTGAAGCATGGCGTGCTGAGGGCCGCAAGGTTGCCATGAAAACATATGCGGGATATCATCATGTCGTGGTCCGCACACAGATCCGAATTGATGAAGATGTCTACGAGGCGCTCCGCGAGACAGCCACTCAACAGCGCCGCTCGATGGCGGACTGCATCAGGGAGGGCATTGCCCTGTTCCTTGCCCGACAAGGCAACCGCCATCAGGCAATCGAGGATATCTCCAGGCAGTTCCGGCCGACAGGCGGCAGAGAGCTGAAGCCGCATGACCAATGGTGGAGCGATTCAGCCGCGATCTTGGTCATCGGGCCCGCGCCGGCCGCCGCGGTGGACTCGGGCAGTATCTGAGATACCGGGTTGAGAGCACGAAAAACATCAGCCGGGAGGAGCGCTTGCTCAAGCGCGGGGAGCCGCGGGAACTCATGCTTGACAGGTTGCCCGAGAGGCCCGTATAGGAGGGATGTCGGCCTGTGGCTTGGCATGTGTTGCTGGGAGGAGCACACGCGCACACAGCCAGCCTGACAGCCACGGTCCAGCCGCGATTTGCGCACACAGGATGGCTCGTCTGCAACACGAACAGGGATCATTCCGATGAAGACACTAGCGGCAAGATATAAAGGAAACCGTACGGTTGAACTCCAGCAAGACGTCAAACTGCCCAAGGACTTAGACGTGTTCGTCGTCGTTCTGGACCCGGATCGCGAAGCGACGTTGCGGCGTGAGCTTGCGAGCGGCGCGGAGCGCGCCTTCGCGAGGTTGTGGGATAATGAAGAAGACGAGGTGTGGAGTGAGTACCTATAGGCAACGCGACATTGCCTTGGTGCCGTTCCCGTTCTCCGATCTGTCGGCTCGGAAAGTGCGGCCCGTACTGGTGTTGTCGAACGACCAGTACAATCAGCAGTCACTGGACGTACTGGTTTGTGCCTTGACAACGAACCTCGCCCCAACGCCTTACTCGGTGGGTAACATTTCAGCCAAGTGCTACAGCCATGCGCAGAAAACGTGGCTGAGCCTTTGGCCGGTCCGGGCGGGTTCGGCCTCTGGGAAGCCCAACGGGCTTCCGTAAACCAGCCCAGGGTTCGCGAGCGAAGCTCGCAACC
>JAJRTI010000729.1 GCA_024278415.1 Planctomycetota bacterium
AGCCGTTGGCGACGACATCAACAATTGGTAATGCCCTCATCGCCGCGGCCCTGTGCCGCAGCGCATGCCTCTGGCAGTGAATCCCAAGGGGATTCCGTCCTCCAGCCCAGGTTTGCGTCCGCAGTCCGCTACCCTGGGACAAAATGCAGGCCGTGCGCCAACCCCAACGGGGTTGCGTCCGCGCGGCTCGCAGAGGCAAACCGACGCAACGCCGTTGGCGTTGTGCGGGCGACGGGGGGCTGGCCACCCAGGGTTGCGAGCTGCGCTCGCGAACCCTGGGCTCTAAGACGGAATCCCGTTGGGATTCACAGATCAAGGCTGGGAGCGACAAGCCAGCCTGAGGATTCCTGATACCCCATCCCACAACACTCGCCGATACAGACATGACGAAACTTGAAACAAAAAGGAAGGCCGACGGCTTCACGCTTGTGGAGATGCTGGTCGTGATTACCATCATCGCCCTTCTCGCGAGCGCATTCCTGCCAGCCGTGAAGCTTGCTCTCCGCCGGGCCGGCAGGGCCACTACGAAGAACACCATCTCCGGCCTCGATACCGCTATCACCATGTTCCGCCGCGACTGGGGCACGTACCCTCCCCATTCCTATGGCGTGAGCGACCCGACCATCAACTTCCCGGACACGACCGTGGCTATCCCGCGGAACGACGCTTTCAAGTTCTGTGACTCGGCGACCGACAAGACCTACAAGGGCCGCGTGCTCATGTTCTTCTTGAGTTCGCGGTTCGAACTCAACGGCAAAACCTACGGGCCCTACTTCTCGCCAAAGGAGAAGCAGATGGACAGGGCCGACACGACCATGCTCAATGCGTTTGGCGGTACCGGAGACATCACGAAGCTCAAGATCACACTGTGGAACGGGGATGATTGGAAACACACGACGGCGCTCATGGATCAAGATGCCAACGGTAAGCTTGTGCTTCTGGACGGCTTCGACAACCCCTACTTCTACTACAGTAACGTATGGGCGAAGAAGCAGGACACAAGTGCGGTCATAGTGCCTCATCGCCCCTTCGAATATGTGATCTTCTCCACCGGGCAGGATGGCAAGAGCGCTTGGAACGATCACAAGGACAATGACAACGACGGCGTCCCGGCGCCAGGCGGTGATGATGATTTAGACCCCGACGAGAGACTGAGGGTCAACAGCAGCGGCCGCTACCTGGATGCATGCGGCAAGCAAGTAGGCCAACTCCACGATGATATCAACAACTGGTAAGAGCGCCCGCTCCACGGCTGCCGGGTTCACCATGATCGAACTCATGGTGGTCATAGGCATCATTGCCCTGCTCATGTCCGCGATTATCGTGGGCGTGCAAGGGGTGCGCAAGCGCGCCATGAAATCCGCGGTCAAGGGCCAATTGAGCAAGATCGAACTCAAGATCGAACAGTACAAGCAGAAGTACGGCAAGTATCCCGATGGCTCCCGGTGCCCCTCGATGTACGCCCCGGCCTTGTTCAACCTGATGACGGACGAGCAGCGGCTCTTCGCCATGCTCTTCCAGTCCAGCAGCGAATACACCCAGGAGGATATCAAGGAACAGCCCGTCCTGAACGCTTCGGGCTACCAAGTCGATGAAGCCGGCAACTACCCGCAGGTTGTGAGCGGCCCTGCAATCGTGCCCGAACTCATCGATAAGTATGGCAACCGCATCGGCTTCCACATCACCCGCACCAGCTATTTCATCTACTCTCTGGGTGATGACGGAGTGACCGCATTCAACGATGGGTTGGACAATGACGGCGATGGCGATATCGACTTGAACTCCGATGGCACCATGGACGAGGAATCGACCGCGTTAGACGGCAAGGTTGGCGACGACATCGTCGCCAGGTAACTCATGCACACTTCCCGACAGCACAATCTGGGCTTCACCCTGATCGAAATGCTCGTGGTGATCGCTGTCGTGATCATCGTGGCGAGCGTCACGATCCCCATGATGGCGCCGTTTTTCAAGGGCCAATCCCTCAGTGCCGGCTCGCGTACGGTCCAGGCCATGCTCTTCCACGCGCGCAGCGAGGCCATCAGCAAGCGCACCCTCGCCGGGGTGTACCTCTACCGGCAAGAGCATCCTGCGGGAATCCACAAAAGCGGCGAACTCGTCGTGTGCTACGACTCGGACAAGGACGGCCTTCTCGACGAAGCGCTCGGAGCGCCGGCATTCGTCCCTGAAGGCGTCTCCATCAGCATTACCGTCAGCAGCTATGTGCCTATGCCAGCGTACGCCGCAGACGGCACGCTGTCGAGTTGCGATGGCATCGTCTTGGTATACCAGCCCAACGGATTGGTCCAGCCCGGCTATACGGGCCTGAAGCTCGCAGTCGAGGACATGCAGGGCGGATCAACCACCATCACCGTCCCAGGCTACATGGGCAGGTGAGCCTTATGAACCCCACCAAACACAACGCCGCACGCGGACGTGGCTGCGTCGATTCAGACGCGGGCTTCACCATCACCGAAGTCCTCATCGCCGTGTTCGTGCTCGCCATCGGCCTCATCGGCGTCATCTCCGTCTTCCCAGTTGGCATCAAGGCCACTCGAAGCACGCTCGACAGCTCCTCGGCTGCGGCCGCGGTCAACACGGCCGTCGCCACGCTTCAGTACCAACTCGACAGCAGCGACCACACCCCTATTGAGGCCTATGAGGGCGGCAGCAACCCCCTCACGCTCTTCCCCGACTTCGGCAACGCAGCCACCGTTGGGCTCGACACGTACCCCATCCTCAGCGTGTACGACAGCAACGGCGCGGTGGAAGGCGACAAGGCGCGGTGGAACGCCGTCCTGAGCGCGGCGCCCGTAGCCAGTGGGACCGCCGGCCGGCTCGTGTTGGCCCAGATTGCTTTTTTCCGCAACGCCGCGGCGCCCCAATCCGATGGCAATGGCGCCAACACGGTCGCGTTCACCAGCGGCTCTGCGACGCTCACGTTTTCCCAGTATGTCCCCATCGGCCTGTCCGCGGGTTGCTACATCCGCCGCCGTGACGGTGGTGCGGCCGCCATGTCTACGTGGTACTTGATTGACTCGGTAAACAAAGCCAACAAACAGGTCACGTTGAGCAAGCCGTACGGGTTTGCCAGCGCCTCTGCCGCCAAGTACGTGTTCACCGAATACCTTTTCGAGACGGTTCTGACCGTTCGATAGCCCATGCTGCCCACCCTGACAACGCGCGCTCGGTCCCTGGCGCAACGCCGTTTCGGCGGGGGCTCCCGGCAGGCCTTCACGCTTGTCGAGCTGCTCATCGCCGTGGCGCTTGGCAGCATCATCCTCATGATGATCGCCAAGATCTTCTCGGGCGCGAGCCGTGTTTTTACCACGTCCGGCCAGCAAACCCAGGCGTACAACGGCGTGCGCGTCGTGTTCGATATTATGCAGGAGCAGTTGGAGTCGATTGTCCCACAATGGTACGACGGCTCCGGACCCAAGCCCAGTGTGGTGAATGTGCTTTGGGGTCTCAAGAGCGATGGCACGGACGGGGGCGTGAACTATAAACTCCGCATTCGCTACTATGATCCCAATAAGGATCTGTCCGGCAACGTGACTGGCCTGTCGATTGTCGAGTACAGTTACGACGCCACCAACAAGAAACTCATGTGGCGCTTCCATCCCAACCCCGCGGCAGTGCAGCCGCCTTGGAACTTCACCTCTGCTACGAACCGAACGGCCATCGTTGAGAACGTGAGCGCATTCCAAGTGGAATACCAAAACGCCTACCGCAACGCCCCGGCCAACTGGATCACAACTTGGCCTGACAACCCCGAGTACGCGAACCATCTGCCCTTGGCGGTGAAGGTCAGCATCGAAGTCAAGGGTGTGTCCGAGGGCGCCAACGAGGAGCCCAAAACGCTGCGCTTCGTGCGTGTCATCCAGTTGCCCACAGGGCTTATTCAGCAGAAGCCATGATCAAGTCTGCTAAACAATCCGAACGAGCATCCGTGCTCATCGTCGCGGTGGGCGTGCTGGTCGCGCTCACGCTCATGGCGGTCACCTTCGCCACGCTCATGCGCCTCGACATGGCCGCCAGCACGAACATGGACGAGGTGCTCACCTGCCGGCTGATAGCGCGCGGCGGGCTCGAATACGCCCAGTACATCCTCTGGCGAGACATGTACGGCACTGATGAGATTCCGTACAGCGCGGATGAGGGGGCGCAAACCACAGGCGCTGCACCTTATGTTATAGATTGGAACGACGAGAATTTCGATTCCTATTGGGAAGAGTGGATGCCCGGAGGCGGGTTGTTCAGTGTCTTTGGGACGGGCGAATACGCTCGCGGCAAGGGGCGGCCCGAACCCGGCTACAACGACGTGGATAATGACGGGCTTCAAGACTCCGGATCTTCGATCCCCGGTTATACCGGCTATATGGGCTATGATTCCAAGTGGCTTGACTGGCCGATCGATTTGCCCAATGGCCGGAAAGCCCAGGTCGCCATCCTGATCAAGGATTTCGGAGCGGGCCGGCTCAATATCAACTACAGTTGCAACAACGACGGCGCGACGACCAACACGTACGCCTATACGAACCCGCGCTACGCCACGGCTATTACGGGCACGGCTTTCGGCGGCATACCTAACCTGGATCCTTTGGCGCTCAAACAAATCGTGCGCGCACGCTATGGCGGCGACGACCTGGCCAACGACTCCAGCGGCGCCACCACGAAGTCGTGGGCCTTCCTGCCTTACAACCCTCAGGGCGACAGCCCCTCCACTCAGGACAACCCCTTCGGTGCGTTTGACGCGGCCGAGCTGATTTGGGGCACACAGGCCAAGTCTCGCCTCGAGGCCGCGATGGCGGCCGGCGGCTATCCCTGCACATCCCTCACGGCCCAATGCCTAACCCCTTGGTCGGCCGACACCATGTGGCCGCCCTACGACCGGGCGACCCGCTATCGCAAGAGCGTCAACACCCTCACCGCAAGCCAACTCCAGGCGCTCGGCAATACAGCAGTCTACAGTTGGTGGGACGATGCTAAGATCTGCGACGGCGACAACACGAAGTGGGCCCAGTTCGTCGTGAACTTAGTGGACTACCGCGATGCGGACGCCAACATCACCGAACTCTCCGTCGGCGGCTCGACCTATTACGGCATCGAACCGCACCCCTATATTACGGAACTCTATTCCGCGAGCGGCGGAGTGGGCACTGCGTCGAACGAGGTCTATCGTATCGAGTTGTTCAATCCTTTTGGCCATGCCATCACGCTCAGCGACTTTGCGCTGAGCTTCGAGTTCAAGTTCAACTTCGAGCAAGACGCGGCCACCACGACCGACTCGCCCATCGCCCGCACGTTGCAGGGTACGGTCGACCTCTCTTCGCTGACCACGCCCATTCCGCCGGGAGGGTATCTCACGCTGGGAAACAACAAGACCAACGGCGATGTTGGCGACGCGGCCGATGTCAATCTCGACGGCAAGGTGACTTGGACGATCACCCCTCCGAGAAGCTCGGTCATCGACACCGGATCCGAACTCATGACGTCCCGAACCGATTTCACGGGCAACAAGTTCAAGCTCTACTTCGATGATTGCCAAGTCGTGTTGAAGCGCTCATCCGCGCCGCAAGTAGTCGTTGACCAGGCGAAGCAAGGCATTGTGCCCGACCAGACGCACACCTATGGCGGCGCACTCGCGGACCCCACCTGGACCACCAACGTGAGCATGCAGCGAGAGCGTTACAACATCGAGGAGACGGCCAACTGGAAGAACGAGGGCACGAACGACTCCATGGGGGACGAGTACCCCAATGCACAGCCGACAATCAAGCTCTCTGTGGCCCAAGGCGAGATCTACACCCTCGGCCAGTTCGCCGATATCATGATTTGGCCGGGGTACGACTTGCTGAAGTCCTACACCGAGAACGCCGCGGACTCGTCGGACTCCTCCTGGGGAGACGCGTGCAAGGAAGCAGACAAGCCCAACCCCGACCAAGCTAAGCTGAACGCTGTATTCTTCAATCCATGGAAAGCCATGAGCCTGTGGCCATTCTTTGAGACCTTCACCACGGAAGACCCACGTGGGAACGGCCGTGACGACGATGGCGATGGAGTGAAGGATTCGAATGATGACCTGGGCATATCGACTGATGTGGGCGGCCCGGAAATCCAATTGCCGGGACGCATCAATATCAACACGGCACCCGCCAACGTGCTCGCCCATTTGCCGGCGTATTGGAACGACTCGACCGAGACGCGGGAGACGCTGGGTGAACTCATGGGTGGCGCCGTGACCTTGGCGGCCGCGATCGTCGCTGAACGGGAAAGCCAAGGACCCTTCCGGGGAATATCGGACTTGAGACTCGTTTCGGGCATGAACCAGATGGGTAGCGATGGCCAGGACAATGACCGCGATGGAATCAGAGACGACGAACGCGAGATGGCTCTCATCATCAGGAACATAGCGAACCTCATCACCGTGCGCTCCAACGTGTTCGCCGTGTACGTGACTGCCCGTATCATCGATGACCCCGCGACCGATGGCCGCGACAACGACGGCGATGGCACCATCGATGAGGCGGGAGAGGCCGCGAAGGATCTGAACCACGATGGCATTGATAATGACGGCGACGGGGCGGTCGATGAAAAGGACGAGGCCGACGACTGCTACGACGTGGTTGCCCGCCAGCGGCTCGTGGCCGTCGTCGATCGCTCCACCAAGCCCATCACCGTGCGTTTCTTCCGGTGGGCCAATGACTCGTGGGAAACGTGGCAGCAGTAGGGGGGGACCGGGTGGCAAGGTGAGGGGGTGAGGAGGTGAGGCGCCTGCCAAAGCCGTTCGCAACGTCCGCCCCCGGCTTGATATAATGCTCCGCCTCACGTTTTACGTTTTACGTCTTTACGCAATACGCCCCCCCCATGCCCATCATCCAAGCCGAACGACTGAGCCAACTCACCCCTGAGCGCAAGCAGAGCATCATGACGCGGTCCATGGAGGACGTGTCAGACGTGTATGCGGACATGCGCGACATCTGCCTCGACATCCAGAAGCGGGGCGACGCGGTGTCCGTCGAGCACTACCGCAAATACAAAGACGACATCACCGCGGCGGACATCAAGGCCACGAAACAAGAGTTCGAGGACGCGTACGACCAGGTCGACTCGAAGGTCGTGGAGAAGCTGCGGCTCGCGGCGCGGAACATCGAGACGTTCCACCGCGCGCAGCTTGAGCGCGAGATGTGGCAGATCGAGATCTCGCCCGGCATCATCGCGGGGCGCATGACCCGCGCGATGGACTGCGTGGGCTGCTACGTGCCGGGCGGCACCGCGGCGTACCCCAGCAGCGTGCTCATGACGATCCTCCCGGCCAAGGTCGCAGGCGTGAAGACGGTCGTGGCCTGCACGCCGCCGAAGCAGGGCATGAAAGCCAACCCCGCGACGCTCGTGGCCGCGGACATCGCCGGCGCGGACGCGGTGTACAAGATCGGCGGCCCCTGGGCCGTGGGGTCCATGGCGTACGGCACGGATACGGTCGTGAAGGTCGACGAGATCGTGGGCCCGGGCAACAAATACGTGACCGCGGCGAAGATGGCCGTGTTCGGCACGGTCGACATCGACTCCCCCGCCGGGCCGAGCGAAGCGCTGATCCTCGCAGACGAGACCGCCAACCCGCGGCACATGGCCATCGACTTCCTCAGCCAGGTCGAGCACGACCCGGACGCGGCCGCAGTGCTCGTGACCACCTGCGAAGAACTGGCGCAGAAGGTGTGCCACATCATCGAGGCCGAACTGGCGAGCTTCGACCGCCGCGAGATCATCGAGTCCGCGATCACGAGGCACTCCGCGGTGATCGTGGCGGACGACATGGCGAGCGCGATCGAGTTCACCAACGAATACGCGGCCGAGCACTTGCAGATCGTGACCGCGGACCCCATAGGCCTGCTGCCGCGCATTCGGCACGCGGGCTCGATCTTCCTCGGCGCGAACGCGCCGGTGCCGGTGGGCGACTACGCGTCCGGCACGAACCACGTGCTGCCCACCGGGCAGTGCGCGAAGATGTTCAGCGGCCTGTCGGTCGACGACTTCGTGAAGCGGCCCACGTTCCAATACCTGACGAAGGAAGGGCTCGCGAGCCTCGCGGACACAGTCATCACGCTCGCGGAAGAGGAGGGCCTGCCCATGCACGCGCAGACGATCCGCGAGCGGATGCAGGGCGATTGACCGCAGAGGCGGAGAGGAAACGCAAGGGCGCAAAGACGCAGGGGAGAGGCTTGCTCTCGGCGGCCGGAACGGCCGCGGCGCCGCGCCCCGGGTGGCAGAGCCGCGGAAACCGTGAGCAAGCGCCGCGTCGCCTTGACTCGGCTCGCTGGCCCGGTATCCTGAGGATGCCCAGAAGCGAGGCAAGGAACACGGAGAATCACCCCATGCCCAACAAAGTATCCCGACGCGACTTCATCAAGACCACGGCCGCGGCTGCGGCTGCGACCGCCGCGGGCGCGCAGGCCGGAGTTGCCAAGCGGCCCAACATTCTCTACATCATGACCGACCAGCAGCCCTTGAGCTGCGTGGCCGCGTACGGCAACCGGCAGATCCAGACGCCCCACATGGACCGCATCGCAGCAGGCGTCAAGTTCAACGACTACTACCTCTCCGCGTTCCCTTGCTCGCCCTCGCGCGCGAGCGTGCTCAGTGGACGTTATCCGCACTCCCATGGGGTCATGACCAACGACGTCCTCTTCGACCCCAATGTGCCGTGCCTCGGCGACATCTTCAAGGCCCGGGGATACGACACCGCGTACATCGGCAAGTGGCACCTGGGCGGCAGCATGTACCGCGGCATGACGCGCAAGCGCCGAGGCTGGTTCAACAACAATTGGTACTTCAAGACGGAGCCCGCCCCCGAGCGCGGTTTCAAGACCGTCCCCGTCGAGGGAGGCCTGGGCGAGGACGGCGCACAGCACGGCTTCGACCATTGGGTAGGAGGGTGGAGGCAGTTCCAGCAGTGGCTGCGCGACCGAGGCCGAGAGGATCTGGCTAAGAGGAACCCCGGCAACCACAACGCTCTGCCCAGCAAGCCCGAAGGCCAGCACATGGTCTCGCTGCTCGGCGAAGACTACCACATGGCCAAGTTCTTCTGCGACGAGGCCGCGAAGTTTATCGGCGATCCCAAGCGCGGAGACAACCCCTTCTGCATGGTGCTGTCATTCTTCGCCCCCCACCTGCCCGTGTGCCCACCGCCGCCGTGGGACAAGATGTACCCCCTCGACACGATCCCCCTCCCCGCCAGCAACAAGGACTCTCTGGCCAACAAGCCCTTCCGGCAGAAGGGCAACAAGCGCTGCTACATGGGCGGAGGACGCTGGACCGACGAGCAGTTCAAGGACTACATCGCGCGGTACTGGGGCTACACAAGCTACCTCGACCACCAGATGGGCCGTGTGCTCGACGCGCTCGACCAAGCCGCCCTGACCGAAGACACAATCATCGTCTTCACCACCGACCACGGCGACATGGTCGGAGCGCACGGGTTCATCTACAAGCAGATCGCGGGGTATGAGGAGTTGATGCACTGTCCGCTCGCTATCCGCTACGACAAAATGCTCAAGCCTGGCACGGTCGTGGATCGCACGGTGGAGACGGTGGACGTGCTGCCCACGCTGCTCGACATGGCCGGCGCGGCGCACCCCAAGGGCATCCAAGGCCGCAGCGCGCTGCCGCTCATGCTCGGCAAGGACGACGGCGGATGGGACGACGCAGCCTTCTGCGAGATGCAGGGCGCGGTGATGGCGAAGAAGGGCGATTGGAAGTTCACCTATTATTGGCGAGGCCGCGACCTTGACGAACTCTACAACCTGAAGGACGATCCCCACGAACTCGTCAACCTCGCGGTCCAGCCCGAGCACGCCCAGCGTGTGAAAGACATGCAGGAGATGATCTTCCAGTGGGCCGAGGACACCCATCACCCGTTCGGCGAACTGCTCCGCAAGGCCAAGGATCGGCGGCTCGAGATCAAAGACGTGGAGCCCAAAATCAACTCGCTCAAGTATGAAGGCAACAACAAGCTGAAGATCGACTTGGCCTGGCGCGTGGGCGAGGATCTGTCGAAGGAGACTCCGTACTGGACCTTCGTGCACTTCATCCACCCCAAGTCAAAAAAGCTGGGCAAGATCGAATTCCGCCTGACGAAATGGCCCAAGAAACCCACTACGGAGTGGCGCACTGGGGAGACGTATCACATGGGCCCGGTCGAAATTCCAATCCCCCCAAACGCGCCCGCCGGCACGTACACGGTCCGGATCGGACTCTACAACCCCAAGAAGCGCACGAGCCCGACGCTGCGCAGCGGGACCAATTGCCAAGTCATGGGCGAACTGACGATTGCAAAGGAGGGAGGCAAGGTGAGCCGCGCACGGTTCAAGCCAGGGCCGTAATCCCCTCCGTGGCACAGAGAGGAGGTGGCCCTGTGGCACGGTCGGCTTCACCCAATGCACGAGTTTCCCTAAAATTTCCACCCGTCCTACCGCAAGCCTGGCGTCACCGGTTTCTTACAACGATTGTTATGTACACGGGGCCGTGCGGGTCGTTTGTAGTAGGGCGATTTATCGCCCGTTTTTCAGCGTTACTGACGGGCCATGAATGGCCCTACTACAAGCCAGGGGCGTCTCCCGTTCGGATCAGCAAATCTCATGGGGAAACTCCTGCACCCAATGCCATTGACTTATGCGCTTCTCCCCTCAAACCTGGGCAGCACAAAGGAGCGTGCTTCAGCAGGGCTTCTCTAGCTGGCGTGACCGAATCGAGAAGCCGCGCTCAAGCGCGCTTCGGCAGGAGGCGCAGGCGAGGTCTCGCCTGCCACCACGTGAACGTGGTGGCAAGGCAGAGGGCCAGCTAAAGCTGGCGGGGTCTGAGATAGCGGCCACTGCCGACACTTGGCCCTTGAGGCCCAAGGCGAAAGATAGCCACCCGCCAGGCGGGCAAACAAGCGTGCGGCGACCTAATCCCTAATCCCTAATCCCTTATCTCTTACCCCTCATCTCTTATCCTTTACAAAAAGCTGTGCGAAACACACACACAAGTCTTGGAGTAACAGACTAAAGTCCAATGGCATTGGGCATCACCGACCGTGCTTCCCGCGAGCGCGCCACGCAGCAGACACGGTTGGCGGACCAACCGTGCCACACGCCTTACACCCCTTGGACTTCTTGCACAACGAAGCACTTCGCGGGGCACTTCTCGATCGCGGTCTCGAAGTCCCGGCCCTTTACGTAGTCGATGACCGGCAGGTTGTCCTCCATGGCGATCGCGCCGGATTCGGTCTTCTTGACGCAGATCTGGCAGGCGATGCAACCTCGGGAGCAGGTGCTCTTCACGCTCTTGCCCTTGCCGTGGCTGGAGCACCCGAGGTAAACCGTGCAGTCGATGGGCAGCAAGCTGATGAGACCCCGTGGGCATTCGGTCACGCACTTGCCGCAGGCGATGCAAGCCTGGGCGTCGATGATGGGCAAGCCGTTGTCGGCCATGGTGATCGCGTCCACTGGGCAGACGCCGGCGCAGTTGCCGAAACCCAGGCATCCGTACATGCACGCCTTCGGCCCGCCCTGCACGAGCGCGGCCGCGGCGCAATCCTCGATGCCGTTGTATTCGAAGCGGCTGCCGCACTCCTCCTCGCCGCCTTGGCAATGCAGCACCGCGCGCTGCGGCATGGTCTCCTCGACCTCGACGCCCATAATCTCAGCAAGCTTTTGAGCCGTATCTCTGCCGCCTGGGGCACACTTGTTCGGGGGCGCATCGGCCGCCGCGACAGCCTCCGCGTACGCGGAGCAGCCTTGATACCCGCACGCACCGCAGTTGATCTGCGGGAGCGCTTCCCCGATCGCTTCTACCTTCGGATCAACCTCAATAGCACAAAAGCCGGAGGCGAAAGCCAAGGCAAGGCCAAAGACGATAGCCAAGACGGCCATCACTGCTACGGATGCAATAAGGATGGACATGGGACGTGTTGCTCGGATGCTTGACGTGAACGCGTGCGAATGAGTCGAGCATAATAGCAAAACGGCAGCCAGAATTGAAGTTCCATGCGCCAACTCTCGCGCGGCCTGTGGCCGCAACCGAAGCTAATGCAGAGGGCCACGCGCTCGTTGAAGAAGAACAACGGCCTCATGCCGTACTCCGGGCCAGGCAGCCCCGGTGGTGTATGTGAATCCGAGAAGGGATTCCGTCTTGAAGTCCGCCGTGCGCGTCGCGAGCCCAACGCCGTTGGCGTTGGCTTTCCCGCGAGTCTCAGAAACTCGCGGCAATGCCCGCGCCGCGGCGGGAAAGGAAGGCCCGGAGCATATCGGGAGTGGCCAGGCGTTCGGGACCGCCGGGCGTGCTGACGCGAATGGCGCCGCAGGCATTCCCGATGGTGAGGCAGTCGCGCAAAGGCAAGCCGCGCAGACGGGCCCAGAGGAAGCCGGCGTTGAACGAGTCGCCCGCGGCCGTGGTGTCAAGCACGTCCACGTCGAACGTGGAGGCCCTTTCTTGCACGCGGCCCTCGACTGCCAAGGAACCTTCCCGTCCCAGTTTCAGCACCAGCAGCGGCACGCGCTCCGCTACGCGCCGGGTCGCTTCGGCGAGATCGTCCGTTCCTGCGATGCGCCGGATTTCGTCCTCGTTGGGCATGAACACGTCCACCTGCTCAAGAACAGTATCCAGGCCCTCCCATCGGTCGTCTGGATCCCAGCCCGTGTCGAGCGACGTGGTGAGGCCGCGGCGCTTGGCTTCGGCGAGGAGTCCGGGGGTATCGCCGCGCAGGGACGTGGTGAGGAAGTAGCTGCCCACGTGCAGGTGCTGGGCCTGGAAGAGCAGGCGCTCGTCCATGTCGTCGAAGCGTAGGTTCGCGATCTCGCCGGCATGGGTGATGAACCCGCGGTCTTGCATGGAGAAGGCGCAGGTGATGCCGGTTTGGGCCGGCGGCGCTCTCGACAAGCCCGTCGGTGAGCACGCCGCACGATTCGAGTTGCGCCTTGGCGAACGCACCAAAGTCGTCGCGGCCGATCTTGCCGAAAAGGCGGGTGGGCAGACCGAGCCGCGCACAGCCGCAAGCGAAGTTCGTGGCCCAGCCGCCGATGCGGAGGATGCGCTCCTGCGCGAGCACTTCCTTGCCGAACTGAGGGGGAGCGTGCACGTTGGCGAGGATCAAATCGAGGTTCACGTCGCCCACGGCGGATACCTCTGCTGTGGCCATACAGTTCTCCTCACAAGGCGGGCTTCGCCCGCAACCTAAGGCTTCTGGCCGTCATCGATCAGAGGCAAGACGTAGCGCGTGGGGGGGCAGGTTCGCTGTTCCGTATTGCGTATCTCGGATCGCGATCCGAATACGCAATACGCAATACGCAATACCCTGCCAAGAGAGGACGCACACCGCGCAACTTCTTGTTTCTTGTCGCGGTTGCTGACCGCGAAGGCGCGAACCCGCATTAAAGCCATTCAGGGGTTGCTTCGTCTTGTGGAGATCGTGGCCGCGGCCTGGGTCAGGTGACGGCCCGAACCGCTTTTGGACGATAGCACGAAGCCGCTCTGCGGACAAGGCAGGCCTTGGTCAGAGATGCCACTGCCTTGCGCAGTGGATCGTTAGTGCCTTATTCATCCAGAACTGTCATGAAAAACAAGAAGTTGCTTGCCCGGAGCGGACGGCCTTCGCCGTCCGTCGGAACGCGAAGGCGTTCCGCTCCTGGATTGCGGGCGCAGCCCGCCTTGTGCTTTTTGCTCCGGAAGCGTGAGACTCCGCGGGCCAAGCCCGTGACATCTCCCCTGCTGGTATGCCATTCTTGTAGATTGCCAGCATGAATCACCACAGGGCAAGCCTGTGGTATCCGTCCCGGAGATGGGGGGTAAAGAGCAGCCCAGTGGCCACCGTGTGCACGATTGTGGTCAGATGGCGGCCGACGGCCGGCAAGAAACAGAGCGCGGTTTGACTTTGACCGGGGGCGCGGTTATAGTCGGCAATTGCTTGGAGTCTTCCTGCCTTCCCGCATGCATCCCTTGGAGGACGCGCATGCCAGATGATAAGTTTGTGATCGAGGGTGGACATGAATTGGCGGGCACAATTGTGCCCATGGGGAACAAGAACGAAACCTTGCCGTGCATCGCTGCGTCGTTGCTCACCGACGACGAAGTGGTGCTGACGAACGTACCTGACATCGGGGACGTGCGCACGTGCGAGGCGATCATGGACCAACTGGGGGCGGACGTGACGTCCCGCAGCGACCACACGCTGTCGCTGCGTTCGGCGCGGGTGAACATGACCCGCCTCACCGACGAGCACAGCCGGCGCATTCGCGGGTCGGTGACCTTTGCCGGGCCGTTGCTTGCTCGGCACGGGGAAGTCATCCTTGCCCGGCCTGGCGGCGACCGCATTGGACGCCGGCGTATCGACACACACTTGCAGGCCTTGGCCGAACTCGGAGCGGACATCGAGGTCGGCGACCGATACATCATGCGCGCACCCCATGGCCTGCACGGCGCGGAGATCCTGCTCGACGAAGCCAGCGTCACGGCGACGGAGAACGCGGTCATGGCCGCGTGCCTGGCCGAGGGCTGCACGGTCATACGCAATGCCGCGTCCGAGCCGCACGTGCAGGGCCTTCGCCGCATGCTCGTCAACATGGGAGCCAACATATCGGGCATCGGCACGAACCGCATCGAGGTCCATGGCGTCGAGCGCTTGCACGGCGTCAATCATCGCATCTCGGCCGATTACATCGAGGTGGGCAGCTTCATCGGCATGGCGGCAGTCACCAACAGCAAGATTCGCATCGCAGGAGTGAACACAGATGACCTGCGCATGATCATGATGGTGTACAAGCGGCTGGGGCTGGACTACGACTTTGAGGAAGATGGCAACGAGGTCGAGTTGCTCGTGCCCGACGGGCAGCGACTGGAAGTCACGTACGACGCGCACGGCGCGATCCCCAAGATCGACGATGCGCCATGGCCAGGCTTCCCAGCGGACATGACGAGCGTCATCACGGTCGTGGCCACGCAGGCGACCGGGACCGTGTTGATCCACGAGAAGATGTTCGAGAGCCGGATGTTTTTCATCGACCGGCTGATCCAGATGGGTGCCCGCGTGGTGCTGTGCGATCCCCACCGCGTGGTGGTCGTTGGCCCGTCGCCGCTGTGTGGCGCGGATATGACGAGTCCGGACATTCGCGCCGGTGTGGCGCTTGTGATCGCCGCGCTATGCGCTGAAGGCAAGAGCGAGATTCAGAATATCGAGCAGATCGACCGCGGATACGAGAAATTCGACGAGCGGCTCCAAGAACTGGGGGCCCGGATCGAGAGAGGGTGAGGCCGGTCGGCGTGAGGCCTGCGTTCTTGACTCTGTCTCGTGGTGTGGTATATTGCCCGTTTCCATTTGGCGAATCAGATGGTGCACGGACGGCGGGGGAATGGTGGCCGTTGGCCGCGCCATTCTTGCGCGCGAGGAGACGGAGGGCAGTCGGCCGTAAGCCGACTCGCGCGTTTCACCATGACGAGCAACAGAATGGTCAGACAGAAACGCAGTTCTCGAACGTATGCGGCCATGCATCGGTTCCGAGGCTTTCTCGGCGTGTCACTTGTGGCCATGGCTGTGGCGCCCGCATCCCTCCGAGCCCAAGAGGCAGTGAACGCAGACCGCGACCCAGCAACGCGCTCCTATTCATTCGCGACCACGCTGAGCGTGTCATCGATTGACGATCCTTCAGAGCGCGTCGACACTCGGCCCGTGAGGAAGCTGGCCGTTGAGGAGTGCGTGACGCTCGCGCTGAAGCGGAACTATGACATTCGGATCGAGGCCATTGCGCCCAAGCAAGAGGCGAGCGATATCCCGCTCGAAGAAGCGAACTTCGACCCGCGCTTGACCAGCACCGTGGACCTGACACAAAGGTACACGCCGAACCGCTCGAAGAGGCAATTCAGTGCGTCCGGCGGCATCACGGCGACCACCAAAAGCAGAAGCGAGCGATTCTCCGTGTCGGGCGGATTGAAGAAGCGTATCATCACGGGAGCAGATTTGGGCGTGGCGATTGCGACTAACCGGGATTACAGCACGGTGGGATCGACGGCGGTCAACCCGTATTACAGCACCGACCTCACGTTGTCCGTGACGCAACCCCTGCTGCGGGGAGGATGGATCCCATTCAACCGCAGTTCCATCCACATCGCGTACAACGAGCACCAGCGCTCGATCTGGGCGTTCAAGAGCGCGGTCATGCGCACGCTGAAGGACGTGCAGGAGGCGTACTGGAATCTGGTGCGGAGTATCGAAGTCCTCCGCGTGAGCCGGGCGGCGCTCCTCCGCGCCAAGCGCCTCTACGAGGAAAACCAACTCAAGGCCAAGGCCGGCACTATCGCGCCCATCGAAGTGCTGCAAGCGGAGGCGGAGGTGGCCGCCCAACGCGAAACGCTCATTGTTGCTCTACGCGACGTCGAGAACGCGGAAGACAAAGTCAAACAACTGATCAACCTCCAAGGCGAGGACGGACGTGTGTCCAACGAACGCCTGTTGCCCACCTCGAAGCCCGCGTTCGTGGAAATCAAGTTGGATCGGGAGGAATGCCTGCGGGAGGCGCGCACGAAGCGGCCCGAATACTTCATGACCGAACTCGACCTCAAGAACGAACGCCTGCGGCTGGTGAAGAACAAGAACGAGCTATTGCCCAAGCTCGATCTCGCGGGCAACCTCACGTGGCTAGGCCGTGGAACCAACTATGGGAACGCGGCCGACATGATGATGGGAGATTGGGACAATTATCCCGGCCACACCCAGTATTACGACGCCGGCGTGCGATTGACGCTCGATTACCCCATCGGCAACCGCGCGGCTAAGAGCCGGTTCCTGCGCTCGCAACTGCAAGTCAGCCGCCGCGAGTTGGAACGCCAAAAAACAGATTTGCAGGTGCAGATCGATGTGCGACGGGAGGTGCGGGCTGTACTGGCGAACGTGGCGCGCGTGAAGGCCAACCGCGTCGCCACCTACCTGGCCCGCGCGCGGCTCGCCGCGGAAGAGAAGAAGCTGAGCGTGGGCAAGTCCACGAGCTTCGACGTGCTCCAAGCCCAAGAGGACCTCGCCGTGCGCGAGCGCGAGGAAGTGCGGGCGATCGTGGACTACCGCATCTCGCTCGTCGCGCTCGATCTGGCCAAGGGATCCCTGCTCGAAACCAACAATGTCTTTGTCGCAGAGTAGGGCGGCCCGGGGGGCATCTCAATGCGCCATACGTGTGGCGGAAGCCCGAGTTCTCGCGTGTCCTGTGGATCACCCAAGCCCATGAAACCGCCTGGCCGTCGCAGCAGGATGTTGGCCTTTGGTGTCGTGGGGCTGGCCATGGGCATGCTGGCCGTGTGGTGGCTGGAACGGGACGTGGCCGCGCCCCAGCCCCGCCTCATGGCCGCGGCATCGCGCGAGCGCGTCACGGTGGCGTTGCCCGCGGTGAGTCCTGACGGAGAGCAGGCGTTCGTCTTGGCCGGCCGCAAGCGTACGGGCCCCTGGGCGACATCACCCCGCTTAGAGGGCACCTACCGCGCAGTCGCGTTGCGCGGCGCCGAGACCTACGTCTTCTTTGCCCCGGAGGATGGGTATTCGATCTATCGGGACGGAGCGCGGGTGCGGTCGGAGGCGTGGCCGTTCAAATGGGAACCTCGCGCCGCGTGTGGGTGGGAGGACGGCATGTGGGCTGTCGGTGTGGCGGACGGCAAGCTCTGCAGCGCAGTGCAAAAGGGCGCCACGTGGACGCAAGACGAGGCCAAGCTCCCGATCGCGGGTGCGGCCGTAGGCTTCGGAGCCTATGCGCACGCGGGCAAGCGATACGCCTGGCTTGAGACGGGGGACTCTTCGCCGACGCCCAGGCGGATGGTCCTGTACCAATACGACGGCAAGACATGGGCTCGCGTCGCGGACGCGGAGCTGCCCCGTGGCACGAAGAAGGCGGCCATCATGCAAGTTGGCACGGAGGTGTGGCGGGTGGGGCTGCGAGAGGACGAGGTCTTGACGGCCACATGCACGTCTGAGGCGGCGCGCGCGTCAACCCCAATGCAGGTCGAGGGCGTGAACGATTTCGCGCTCATCGTCGCCGACTCTAAGCCCACGCTGGTCGTCATCCAAGATGGTGCTGTAAGGATGGCGGAACTCCGCCGCACACCAGGGATGCGGTGGGAGGTGGTCTACCCGCGGTCGGCGGGGTCGGAGGTGATGCAGTGGGTGAGTTCGCTGAGCACGGCCTTGATGTTCATCGCTTTCCTGGCCGTTGGCGCGCGTCTGTTCATGCGGCCTGGACAGGAGACGGGCTTAGGGCCGGACGCGGGCCTGGTTGCGGCAAACATGGTGCGCAGGATCGTGGCGATTGGGATCGATTATTCGATCTGCGGTTTGGCGACCGGCGGGATCCTCGTATCCATCTACGGCAACGACATGCCTAGCGAGCAGGGGTTGGTGGCGGCCATGTTCTTGGCGATCCAAGCCTATCGTCTTGTGGGCTTAGCCGGGCAGGAGTACTTCATGGGCCAGACCATCGGCAAGCGGCTGATGCGCTTGCGCGTGGTGCAGACGGATGGCGGGCGGCTCACGCTCGCCAACGCTCTGATTCGCAACTTGGTGCGAGTGATCGACGAGGACTTCCTGTTCGTGGGCCTTCCGCTCATGCTTTGGAGCCCGCGGCGCCAGCGCTTGGGAGACATGGCTGCGCATACCATCGTGGTGCCCGATTCGCGCGACGCGGAGCAGGACGCGGCTATGGACGATTCGACCGGGTGAGGCGCCGGTGGATGTCCGCGGCGAGGTCGTGCGAAATGCCCCGGACGTTGGCGATCTCATCGATGCTCGCCTTGCGCAGGTTGCCGATGCTGCCGAAGTAGCGCAGGAGGGAAATCTTGCGCGCAGTTCCCACCCCCGGGATGTCGTCGAGCGGCGTGGGGATAGCTGCCGCGTCGCGCAGCTTGCGGTGGTAGGTGATCGCGAAGCGGTGGGCCTCGTCCCGAATGCGCGTCAGCATGAGCAGCTCCGCCGTGTTTGCTTCCAGCACGATAGGGTCGGGTTCGCCGGGCTTGAAGAAGCGCTCTTCCGTTCCCTTGGACACTCGCGCCTTGGCCAGCCCCACCACGTCCACGCCGTCGATGCCCAATTCCCTCAAGACACCGGTGGCGACACCGAGTTGGCCCTTGCCCCCGTCGATGATCGCGAGGTCCGGCAGGTCGTCCTTTTTCATAGCCTTCGAGTAGTGGCGCAGCAGAATCTCGCGCAGCATCGCGAAGTCGTCGGACTGCTTCACGGTCTTGATGCGGAAGCGCCGATAGCGGGACTTGTCCGGCTCGCCGTCGCGGAAGCAGACCATCGCACCCACCGCGATGAGCCCGTGGATGTTGGAGATGTCGAAGCATTCGATGCGCCGAGGAGGCCGGCGGAGATGCAGTTTCTCTTGGAGCGATTCGGCCAGGCCGGCCTGGCGCTGCTCGGTGGACTTGCGCGCCACGAACGCGTTCTTCGCGTTGCTCTGGGCCATCTCGACGAGGCGCCGCTTCTCTCCGCGCTGGGGGCAGCGCACCTCAACCTTGGCTCCCCGTAGGTCGGAAAGCCACTCGGCCAGCGCGGCCTGGCCCTCGATCTCGATAGGCGCCAGCACCGTCTTCGGCACGAAGCGCTGGGGGGAGTAGAATTGATTCATGAACGCCGCAAAAACCTCCTCCGCCGTGGTGAGCGCGGTCGAGAGCGAGTAGGTGGCCAGATCCTCGAGCTTGCCCGAGCGGATGAACATGGCCTGGATCTCGATCGCCTTGCCCTCCGCGTAATAGCCGAACACATCCCGGTCCTCAAACGACGAGGACGTGATGCGCTGCTTCTCCAGCGTCTGTTCGATGTCCCCGATGCGATCCCGAAGCTCCGCGGCCCGCTCGAACTCCAGGTTCTCCGACGCGGTTTGCATCTGCTGCCGCAGGTCGTCCACGAGATGTTCGTGCTCGCCCTTGAGCACCATGAGGGCTTGGTCGAGGATGCGCCGGTACTCGTGTTCTGCCACATCGCCCGAGCACGGCCCCAAACAGCGCCCCATTTCGTACTGGATGCAGGGCCGCGTCGCGGCCTGGCACTTGGATAGCGAACACTTGCGCAGCGGGAAGACGGAGTTGATGTGCCGCAAGGTCTCGCGCGCAGCCTGCGCGGACGAGTAGGGCCCAAAGAGCAGCACGTTGGCCTTCTTGTCGCGTTGCCGCACGATCTTGGGCACGGGCCATGGCTCGTTGAGGTCGACCTTGATGCTCACGTGGGTCTTGTCGTCCCGGAACACCACGTTGTAACGCGGCCGAAACTGTTTGATCAGGTTGTTTTCGAGGATCAGCGCTTCCTTCTCGGTCGCGGTCACCACCCAGTCAATGTCCCGGGTGCGCTGCACGAGATACTTCGTGAACGCGCGGCCGTCGTCGGTGTTCTGGAAGTAGCTGCGCACCCGCGGCCGGAGGCTCCTCGCCTTGCCCACGTAAATCACCTCATGCTTCTCGTCCTTCATGAGGTACACGCCGGGCTCCGTCGGCAGTCGGTCGAGCTTTTCGGCGATGTCCATGATGGCCTCGCGGCTAGCAGCCCGTCAACAAAGTGCTGTCCTGCTACGACGGGCCCTTGGGGCCGATCTCTTCGTTGCGAAATCTCGACGAATCTCCCAATTCGCCTGCGATTTCGCGCCTCGATCTCGGCCCCAATCCCTCCGTCTCGCGACGGACG
>JAJRTI010000730.1 GCA_024278415.1 Planctomycetota bacterium
GGCAGTCGCTTGGGGCGGCCACGTCATGGGATATTGGCATCTGTCCGTCCATTTGGCATCCATCACTCACTTCGATCAGCTATGGCCAAGATTGACTTGGGTGCTCAGGACATCCGAATTAAGTAAGACGTCCCCCGATAACAAGTAAGGCGTCCCCCGATAACTCAGACCAATGTCCACGAAACCAGAGATCCAACAACAGACGGCTGGCACATGGGCCAAGTCCAATCACGATGTTGCCAACGGCTACTTCGGTGTCTTCCGTTTGCGATAGATATCTTCTTCTTTGCGGCGGTATAGATCACGGTATTGGGAGTGGTCCTCAACAGGACGTCCATCTGCGTGGACGTATCGCTCGCCACAGCCGAAGGTTTCGACGCGGAAGCGCAGATCGCTCACGCGGGGGCCATTCAACCCCTCGGGAAACACGACCTTCGGCGAGCAGACGGTCACCGCGTAGTGCCCCAGATCACTAATGTCCAAGAGCTTTAAGAGATCGAACTCGTACCGGATGCCGTACCCGCGCAGCAACCGATATCGTGTGAGCCTATCCATTAAGCCCCTCGGATCTGGATTCAACAGACGTCGGCCCAAAGCCGTCTTGTTCACGGGTGTCAGGCCATCCTTGGTGATTCGGGACACCGTCAGTTCGAAGGCCGCATAGCGTTGCGGTTCGCGCACCGCCACGAACTCATGCTTCTCGTTGACCAGCGTAGCAAGAAGCCACACCCGCACGCCGAGGTCCACGCGGCGGCTGACCACTGATACAACTAGCCGGAGTCCGTCGCGGCTTGCCTCCTTGTCTACTCGCGCCCAGACCGAGCTCCTGTCGGCGGAGGCCGCAACGCCAACACCCATAACGACAGACAGTGCTATGGGAATCAGTATCTCGATCGCGATCGGTTGCCGTCTCATCTGTTGATCTCCTGTCTTTAGCAGAGCGGAATACCGTGACGCCCGACGCAGGCTCGGCCTTATTGCCATGGAGAGCGCGCTAAGCAACAAGCCAAGGCTTGAGCGCACAAAAGGGCAAGCTTGCTTGGAAGGCGCTGTCGAAGTGGTCGATGGTGGGCGGTCTGGGATGCGCGATTTTCGCGGCGCATCTGCACGAACACCCAAACGGACACCTCTCTTGTTCCTGTAAGGGGACAGACTGAAGAGTCACCATTCCTTCTGGAAATTCTCATTCCATTTGGGGAAGTTAGTAGTCACCCTGCGATTGAAGGCCATTACCGGCGTCGGCTGTGGTACGATCATATTCCAAGCGCCACCTGTCCTCTTCGCCTCGCCAGCCCATTTCCATGACAGGTACTCCAAAGGAACCCAGATGGAGTTCGAAACGGGAGGCTTCCACATGAGGTAAACCCAGAACTGCTCCGGATCCAGGCCACCCGCAACGACGTTACCACATCTCACGCCGCCGAAGTCACCGATCCTGCCGCCGAGCGAGGACGCAGGCGAATCCCCGATCCCATCCACAGGAATTCCTAGAGCGCAGAAGTAGTATGGATATTCATCCCCAATGTCCGTCCTGTTGTTCTGCGGATGCGACTTCCACCCATAGTTCTTGTGGTGCCGGCGTGGCATCATTCGATGGACAATCTCCCATGAGCCGACGTGAGCTTCGCCAACCTTGGCGATATCGACATTGTACTCAACACCAGCGGCCTCACTCGGATGCACCATGAATTTCATCATGGTGTAAGGAGGCCCTGCGCCGGGGTAAAGGTGAGCGCGCGCCCCCCGGCCAAATGTGGCCGAAAAAGCGGGAAGTGGGGGGCGGGAAGTGGGGTCAACTCTCGACTCTTGACAGATCTGTCAAGAGTCGAGAGTTGACCCCCTGTGCAGCGCCCTGTGCAGCGCCTGGTCGTACTGCTTCAGACCCGCCAGGCAGAGCCCGATCTTCTGCTCGGCCAGTGCCCGCGTGGCCGGCCGGATATTGGGCGTGTCCTTCAGATACTTCTGGTACGCGGCCAGCGCCTGGTCGTACTTCTTGGCCGCGTACAACCTGCCGGCTTGGGTATAGCCCGCCGCCTGCTTGCGGACCGTCTTTTTAGCCGGCTTTGCCCGAGCGGCCAGGGCCACTGGCCCCAGGCACGGCCAGATCATCAAGGCCGCGGCCGTGAGCCGAGCCAGTCGGGCCCGCGGCCTGGTGCTGGCGTCGACTCGCACGGGGCCTAGCGTGGGAAAGTCTGCAAGTGCTGTTGGCAGTTGTATCATCATTGCGTGGTTAGAGGTCTCCACCCTGAAGGAGTCAGCTCGATCAGCTCTGAGGCAAGATTGAGTTTCGTGCTCAGGACATCCGGGCTGAGTAAGGAGTCCCCCGATGGAAGGCTGCGCCTCTGCGCTTGGAGACACCGAACATGTGCGCTGGCCTCAGATCAGTGTCCGCAAGACCACAGGTCGAGCACACGACTGGAACGCGGGCCAAGCCAAATCACGATCTTGCCAACGGCTACTTCGGTGCCTTCCCGCCGTGATAGATCTCTTCCTCTTTGCGGCGGCATACGTCAACGTACTCGACGACGTCGTCAACAACACGTCCATCTGCGCGCACGTAATTCTCAATGCAGCCAAAGGTATCGACGCGGACGCGCAGATCGCTGACGGAGGGTCCTTTCCGCCCTTTGGGATACAGCAGTTCCGGCGAAGAGACGGTCAGTGCGTACTCGGCCGGATCAGTAACATCGAAGAGCTTTGAGAGATCGAGCTTGTAGCGGATGCCGTACCCGCGCAGCAACCGGTAC
>JAJRTI010000731.1 GCA_024278415.1 Planctomycetota bacterium
AAACTTTTCATAGCGGATAGCGTATGGGGGCGGAGCGCCACGCTGGCGGTCCAGGAGGCTGGGGCTATCAACGCCGCACAGTCGTGCAAAAGCCTGCTCCCACCGACGCGGGGTCGGTGGGGGCCAGCGAGGTGAGACCACACTTTGCGGTCGGCTGAAATGTTACTCCGGATTGACAGCCATCGGCCCGACACCTACAATTATCCGGCCTGATCACCCTGACCAGGGCGGTCCATCCCTCTGGAGATGGGGAACACTCGTTAGCCCGAAGGGCCAGCCCTGCCGCTCGCTTTCGCCACAGACTGTCCATGAACCGACGAGCCTCATTCGCCGGCACCGCCGTGCGTTGGCGACTGTCTCCGACGTTGCTTTATTTGGGCTGGTGAGAAATGCGGGCTAGGGCAGCACAGTCCGATAGAGAGAGGGGGGGCGGCATGAGCCGGCAGACGGGGGCGGCGCCGAAGTCCATCCTTTGCTGCGGTGTAGGAGAGCGCGGTCCATCCATGAACAGCCAAGACACAGACGCCCGCAACGATATCCTCGCCCGATTCGCGGAGAACATCCACCGCGTGTTTGTGGGCAGCCCCGAGACGGTGGAGATGATGCTCGCGGCGCTGCTGGCCAACGGGCACGTGCTCATCGAGGACGTGCCGGGGGTCGGCAAAACGGTGCTCGCCCAGGCCGTGGCCAAGTCCATCGACTGCCGGTTCCGGCGCATTCAGTTCACGCCCGACTTGTTGCCCAGCGACATCCTCGGCGTGTCCGTGTACGAGTCGCAGACGGGCGACTTCGTGTTCAAGCCCGGTCCCATCTTCGGCAACATCATCCTCGCGGACGAAATCAACCGCGCGACGCCGCGCACGCAAAGCAGCTTGCTGGAGGCGATGAACGCGTTCCAGGTCACCGTCGACGGCGAGACGCGGGCGCTCGACCGGCCGTTCATGGTCGTGGCCACGCAAAACCCGTTTGAGTTCGAGGGCACGTACCCGCTGCCGGAGTCGCAACTCGACCGGTTCATGATGCGGCTCGAGATCGGCTACCCCAGCATGGAAGAGGAGAAAGAGATCCTCACGAACAAGAAGCTTGTGGAGCCGCTCGATGGCATCGGCGCGGTCGTGGCTCGCGACGAGGTCGAGGCGCTCCAGGGGCACGTGCGCGAGGTGGCCATGGACGACAGCCTTGCGGAGTACTTGCTCACCATCGTGGGCAAGACGCGCGGGGCCGAGGGCCTGGACGTGGGCGCGAGCCCGCGGGCGAGCTTGTTCCTGTATCGCGCGGCCCAGGCCATCGCGTTGCTGCGCGGGCGGGACTACTGCGTGCCAGACGACATCAAGGAGCTGGCCGTGCCCGTGCTGGCGCACCGGCTCGTGTCGCGCGGCCACTCTGGCAGCAGCCGCTTCGCGGCTTGCCGGCGCGTGGTCGAGGAGATCCTGGACACCACGCCGGTGCCGGTGTAGCCACTGGGAAGGAATGGCGGAATGATGGAATAGTGGAATGGCGGGCTGGGGCCCGCTTCCGATTCCAGCCTTCCACCACTGCGCGGTTCCATCCGCCCTCCTCACATCGCCCATTCATCCAATGCCAGGCCCTCAAGCAAACACAGATGCCGCCGTGCGCTGGAAGCGCGTGTTCTTCGAGGCGCGGTGGTGGGCCATGGCGGGGGGGCTGGTGGTGGCGGCGGCCATCTACGTGGGGCCGGGTATTTTCATGACCGTGGCGGGCGCGCTCATGGCGGTGATGCTGGCCATTCACTTGGTGCTATGGGCTTGGGGCCACAGCGGCATCGAGGCCGCGGCGCCGCTGGTGGGCTCGTCTTGGACGCGCGCAGGCGTGGTCGTGACTTGCGTCGCGCTCATTACCGGCGCGGCCGCGATCAACAGCGGGCTGAACCTCCTCTATCTCATGTTCGGCGCGATGATCGGCTGCCTCATCGTGTCGGGCATCATCTCGGGCCGCGCACTGCGCGGGCTCGATTTGGCGCGAGAAGTGCCGGGCCGCGCGTTCGCGGGCCGGCCGTTCGACGTGCTGGTGTCGGTCACGAACAAGAAGCGGTTCCTGCCGACTATCTCGCTCATGGTGCACGAAACCGTATCGCGGCACGGCGCGGCCGCGTCGGTCCAAGCGCTTACGGACGTCGTTGCGCCTAAGCGCACACGCACAGTTACCCTGTCGCTTCAGCTCCCCCGGCGCGGGGAGTACGAGTTCGGCCCTTATCGTGTGTCCTCGCGGTTCCCCTTTGGTTTTTTCGTGAAGTCGCTGTCGTGGGGCCGCGCACAGTCGCTCGTGGTGTATCCGGCCGTAGGGTCGCTGGACGGCGAGGTGCACACGGGCGGCCAGGACCCGCGCTGGGCCCTGCGCCGGCAGGCGAACGCGCGTTTCGGCGCGGAGGAGTTCCACGGCCTGCGCGAATACCGGCCCGGCGACAACCCCAAGTGGATTCATTGGCGCTCCACTGCGAAGATGGCCAAGACCATGGTGCGCGAGATGGAGAGCCGCGACGCCATCGACCTGGCGATCATGCTCGACACGCACGTGCCTGATGGCGATGTCGCGGCCGCCCACCGGCTCGAGGTCGCGGTCAGCTACGCGGCGACGCTTGCTTGCCACCACGCGCGGTCGAATCGCCGGCTCGCGCTGCTGGCATTTGGGCCTGACTTGACCGTCGTGCAAGCCGCGCCGCTGGACGACATGATGCGCGCGCTGGCGCTGATTGAGGCGTCGCCCCATCCCGTGATGGGATCGCTGCTTGAGGAGGCGCGGTCTCGCCGGCTCTTGGGCGGCGAGTCGCTCCTCGTTTCTCTTGGCGCGGACGGTGCGCGCAGTGGGTCGCTGCGCCGGGACCTGGGCGACGGCGTCGCGGTGCTCGACGTGAGCCACCCCCACTTTGGCGCCCTGTTCGCTTGTCCGCCCGAGCTTCAGCCAAACGCGTCGCCGCACGCGGCTACCGCGTGATCCCGAATTCTTGCCTGGCCCATGAAAGTCCGCACAGCATTCAGTTTTTGCTTCTCTGCACTCGTGCTCGCCGGCATTGCCGCCGTGGCCATGGCGGAGGGGCGATTCCTGTTCATCCCGGCTTCGTTGGGGATGTTTGCCTTGCGGTCGTATCTGTTGGAGCGCGAGCAGCGGGTCTACTTGTCGAAGATTGGCGCGACCGTGCTCAACTGCGTTGCGTTCATGTTTGTGGGGCTGGACGTGAAGTACGTTTCGGGGCAACTCATGCTGAGCATGGCGCACTTCCTGGTGCTGGTGCAGTTGATTCGCCTGTTCGAGGCCAAGCGGGCCCGGGACTATGGCCTCATGGCGATGATGGCGGTGATCCACATTGCGGTGGCGTCGATCGTGTCGCTCGAGTTTGTGCTCGCCATCCCGCTGCTGGTGGTGTTTCTCGCGGTTCCGCCCACGCTCATGCTCTTGACGCTTTTGCAGGGGATTGAGGACAGCCGAGGCGGGGTCGTGGAGGGGGACGTGTTGCTGCTGCCCGAAGCGGCCACGATGACGGTCGGCGCTCCGTTTTGGGGCACAGCGGCCGTCGCGGGCAGTACGAGCTTCGCGTTGGGCATCGTGATCTTCGCGTTCATGCCGCGTTTGCGCACGGAGTTCTTTGGCCAAGAGGCCATGGCGGATCCGGTCGCGGTCACGGGGTTCGACCAAGAGGTCCAACTCGAAGACATTGGCGAGATCAAGCAGAACACGGCCGAGGTTATGAAGGTGTGGATCGAGAGGAACGGGCAGCCCTTCAAGCCGGCGGGCGTGGATCCGTATTTCCGCGGGGTCACGCTCGAGACGTACGACGGCCGGCGGTGGTCCAGCATCACGAACGTGAGCGACTACACGAGCGTGCAGGTGCGCTCAGGCTTCGAGCGGTTGCGGTACCCGGGTGCGGCGCTGCGCCCCTTGCTGGAGCAGCCGGGCGGCGTGGAAGTGGACCAACGAGTCACGATCCAGCCCATCGACACGCGCACGATCTTCGCGCTGCAATACCCCACAGCCATCGAGTCGAAGCGGATCCGCACGTTCGGCTTCGAGCCCATGAGCCAAGCGTTGGCGCTGGGGCAGCGCCCCACGACGCGCGCATTCACGTACACCGTGCGCTCCATCGTGTATCCGCGCACGCCCGAGCGCGTGGCGCGGCTGCGGGCAGCCCAGGGCAAGACGCCGACTTTTGTCACGCGCTGGTGTCTGTCGTTGCCGCCGACTCTCTCCTCGCGTGTCAAAGACCTCGCCAAGCGCATCGCCCCGGCAGGGCCGGACGCGACGGAGTTCGACCGCGTCGCGGCTATCGAGAGATACTTCGTCGAATCGCGGGAGTTCGTGTACACGCTGAACATCGAGGGCTTCAAGGGCCGGGATCCGATCGAAACGTTCCTGTTCGACAAGAAGGAGGGCCATTGCGCGTTTTTCGCGAGCGCCATGGTCGTGCTGCTGCGCAGCATCGGCATTCCCGCGCGCATGGTCAACGGCTTCTACGGCGGGGAGTGGAACGAGTTCGGGAGCTACTACACCGTGCGGCAGTCGGACGCGCACTCATGGGTCGAGGTGTACTTCCCCAACGTGGGGTGGGCTACGTTCGACCCCACGCCCGCTCGGGCGCGGGGGGCTGAGGCCCCATCGGGGTTCTATAGCTCGGTGGTGATGTTTATCGACTACCTCGATAGCCTGTGGCTGACGCACGTGGTGGGCTACAGCCAGGACCCGACAGAGGACCAAGTGCTGGGGGTCGTGGGCAAGGTGCGGCGCTGGCTGTCGCGGTTCCAAGCGCGCCTGAGCGGCGACGCGCGGCCGAGTGACTTCTTGGAGTTGTCCACCCCGAACTGGCGCACCGCGACGCCGTACATTGTGCTGGGCGCGTTCTTCGCCGGAGTCGTCGCGGTCCTGTTTCTTGCCCGGGCTATGGGCTTGCGCCTGGTCACGCGGCTTAGCGGCGCAAGCCGGAGCGTGCCGTCCATCGCGTTTTACCGCCGGTTCCTGGACACGATGGCGCGAAAGGGATATCCTAAGTCGCCCTTCCAGACGCCGGCGGAGTACCTGCGCGAGTTGGCCGGGCTGCCCCGGACCGAGGTCGCCCGCGCGGAGATCGTGACGCGGCGGTTCTGCGCGATGCGCTACGGAGCCGAGGCGGCCACGCCGGCGGAAGAGGCCCGCGTCGAGGAGTGCCTGGCCGCACTGAAGCAATTGCCGCACCGCCCGAAGGGGGAGACGGAGGAAGAGCGGCAGTAGCGCACGCGGGGGCGCGATGCGGAAGCCCGGGGACGCGAATGCGACAAGATCGCCCACACAGGAGACGGCGACACCACGGGAAACCCCGCGAAGGTTGCCAACCTTAGCGAGGATCCTCCAGACCAACCCACGCGTAGCTTAGTGAGACGACTATGAAACAACGACTCATGACCCCTGGCCCGGTAGAGATCCCGCCCGAAGTCCTCATGGAGATGGCTTACCCCGTCTTCCACCACCGCACGCCGCGGCACAAAGCCATGGTTGCGGAGACCGTCGCGCGAGCAAAGGAAGTCTTCCAGACCCAAGGCGACATCGTCATCCTCTCCTCGTCCGGCACCGGCGGCATGGAGGCCGCGGTCGTGAACCTCGTGCAGCCAGGCGAGAAGATGATCGCGGTCAACGGCGGCAAGTTCGGCGAGCGGTGGGGCAAGATTGGCAAGTGCTACGGCGCTAACGTGATTGAGATCGAGATCGAATGGGGCGAGTCCGTCGAGCCCGACGTGATTCGCGAGATGCTCGAAGAACACCCCGATACGGTTGCCGTGTTCACGACGCTGTCGGACACCTCCACCGGCGCGGCCACGGACATCCAAGCCATTGGCGAGATTGTGGGCAAGACGTCCGCGGTGCTGGTGGTCGACGGCATCAGCACGGTCGGCGCGATGGAGATGCGCACGGACGAATGGGGCGCGGACGTGGTGATTGCCGGCTCGCAGAAGGCGCTGCTGGTGCCGCCGGGCCTCGCGGTGTTGGCCATCAGCGGGAAGGCCAAGCACCGCATCGAGTCCCTGCCCCAACGCTGCTTCTACTTCGACCTGAAGGCCGCGTTGGCGAAGGCCGCGGAAGACGACTTCCCCTGGACGCCGGGCATCACGCTCATCCGCGGCTTGAACAAGGCGCTGGAGCTGATCACGAGCGAAGGCATGGAGAACGTGTGGGCGCGGCACGAGCGCGCTGCCGCGGCTTGCCGCGCAGGGCTCGAAGCCATGGGCTTCGCGATTCTGCCCAAGAGCCCCGCGTCGCCCCTGACCGTGGCCGTCGTGCCCGATGGCATCGATGGCAGCCAACTCCTGAAGGACTTGGAGAAGCTGCACGGGTTCAAAATCGCCGGCGGCCAGGAGCAGTACAAGGGCAAACTCGTGCGCATCTCGCACATGGGCAACGTGGACGCAGGCGACCTGCTTGGCGTGTTGGGCGCGATCGAGGCGTGTGTGCGCGCGCAAGGCATGGCCGTCGAGACCGGCGCCGGTGTCGCGGCCGCGCAGGGAGCGCTGGCGGGATGATGGCGTGAGCTTGATACGCGGTCCCGGCCCT
>JAJRTI010000732.1 GCA_024278415.1 Planctomycetota bacterium
CAGTAAGCAGTAAGCAGTAAGCAGTAAGCAGTAAGCAGTACAATTTGGGGGCACGGGCAGGACCGTCACACACCATGGCGAGACGGCCCAAGTGGAGCTAAACTGGGGATCATACGCAACACCGGGCGCCGTCCCCTCACGTTTTACGCCTTTACCCTTTATCCCCCCGCATGTCCTCCGCCGACCACTATCTTATCGACCGCATCCGCTCGGGCGACGCGGACGCTTGGCGCAAGTTGGTGGACCGATACCAGGGCCGGCTTGTGCAGTTCGCCAAGCGGCGCCTCCATGACGCGTCCGCGGCAGAGGACGTGGCGCAGGAGACGCTCATCGCCTTCCTCCAGGCACTGCCGCGCTACGACGCGTCGCGGTCGCTCGAGACCTTCCTCTTCGCGATTGCGCACAACAAGCTCATCGACCACTTCCGGCGCGTGGGCCGGCGCAAGGACGTGGAGGCGTTGGTCTCGGAGTCGTTCGCACACACGCTGGCCGACGACGCCACGCCCGCGCCATCGCCCAGTTCATGGATGATGCGCCAAGAGCACGACCAGCTCGAATACGCCGCGCTCGTGGACGTGCTGCGCGGGTTCGTGCAGCAGTTCATGAACGAGAGCCGCTTCCAAGACCTGAAGGTCGTGGAGCTGATCTTCTGTGCGGGCAAGCGCAACAAGGAAGTGGCCCAGTTGCTCGGGCTCGACGAGAAGGCCGTGGCCGGAGTCAAGTTCCGCGCGCTCAAGAAGATGCAGGACTTGGCCCGGAACGTGGACCCCAACCATACGCTGTTCCCGGGGCTCTGGGGCTGACCTATGGAAGACGATGCGAACATCTTTGCGCGCATCTGGCGGGAGGAGCGCCTGAGTTGCCTCAGCCGTTCCACGCTCGGGGGCTATCTGCTCGGCACGCTTTCGGCCGAGGTGAAGGATTATGTCGAGTTCCACCTCGACGTGCTCGGATGCCCCTATTGCCGGTCCAACCTCGACGACCTGCGCGAGGAGTCCGAAGCCGCGCAGACGCAGGCCGAGCGCAAGGTGCGGCTGTTCGAGTCGAGCGTGGGGTACTTGGGGGGGTAGCAGCCAGGGCGCCGGCAGAGGAGCGGAACGCCTTCGCCGTCCGTCGGCGCGGTAGCCGCATTCGCCAGCATGCGGACGTTCTGTGAGCCACTCCTCGGTTGGCCCGCATGCTGGCGCATGCGGCTACCAGAACGTGTGAGGCGAAGCATCGCTATCCTCCCGCGATCCATCTTGCCATACTTGTAGAAAACGGAGGGGCAACCCCCAGCGAGCCGGAGCCGTCCATGCCATTCTGCATCAACTGCGACAACCGCCACGGCTGCAAAAACGGCCTGCCCGAATGCCTGCGCCACAACCGCGAGCCGGGCGAAGAGCGGCTCCGGGGGCGCGAGTTCATGAAGCGCCGGGGCTGGACCGCGCGATGCGCCAAGTGCAAAGACTTCGGGGTCTGCTACGGGCCAGGGGAGTACGAAGCCGCACTGGAGGCCCACAGGGTCACCGCAGCCCGAACCGCGACGCGTCGCTCGCCCGTGCGGACTTGATGGCTTCGCCGAAGCCGGCCGGTTCACCCTTGAGCCAGAGGGTGGCCTCCTGGCCTTTGGCGAGGTCGGCCACCCAGAGGTCGCCCTCGCGGCGCAGCGCTGCGCCTGATGTCTCTATCGGCGCATCGCCGAAGGGGTTGCGCAGCCGCAGTTGCCGCGGCGCGCCGGCGACGATCTTGACCCACGCCACGCGGCTGTCGCGCCAGACGCCGGACACGCGGAACGCACCCTCGGTGACCAAGTCCCGGAACGCCGCGTCGCGCCAGTGCCCCGGCATGGCCGGGAACACCCGCACCACGTCGCGCCAGCCTTGCACGAGCATGTCGCTGATGCCTGCGTTGGCGCCGCAGTTGGCTTCCATGGTGAATTGCAGGCTTGCGCCGGCAAAGCGCGTGTGGCCGGTGCAGCGCATGTCGCGGTTGAAGTGCAGCCAATTGGGGCCGAGCCAATATTCGATGAGTTGGTGGATGCAATCGTAGGCAAACTCGGCCCGGCCGACGGCCGCACCAAAACTCGCCATCTGCGCGTACGTGTGCCCCGCCCACTCGTACTGGCCAAGCGAAAAGAAGTGCTGGAGGCTCGCGTTGATGATCGCCCGGGCCTCGGCGCCATCGTCGATGGTGATGTCCATGGCCGGGTGAATGGGCATGAGGTGCGAGGGGTGGCGGTGCGACTCGTCCAGCGGCTTGCCCGGCCAGAGGCACAGCACCTTGCCTTCGGCCAACGGGTAGGGCAGCATCTTGTCGTGCACTTGGAGCGCGGACGCGCTCAACTCGTCGCGGCCCAGCGCGTGCTCCATCGCCACGATCCAATCGCAGCAGCGGCGGATGAGCGCGATGTCGATGGTCGGATCCTTGCACCACGAGCCGGGCGCGTTCGACGCGTACTCAGGCGAATTGGAGAGGGGGATGTGCAGCCGGCCATCGGCCTCCTCCTTGAGGTTGGCGCGGTAGAACCTGAAGACCTCGGCCACGATGGGGTAGCCGGTGTCCGCGAGCCACGCCATGTCCATGCTGTGCCGCCACCGCAGCCACACCATCCACGAGAGCCATCCCGCGTGGCTCCAGCCAAAACGGCACGCATGCCAGTTGCCAGGGATGTGAATGAGCTTGGGGAGGAAGCTGGCGGGCCAGAACGCGCCCTCTGTGCCGAAGAACCTCCGCGTGAACTTGCGAGCGTAATCGAGGGAGTCTTTCATGAAGTCGCACCAACTGTCGATCAAGTCGATGTGGCCCGATGCCAGCGCCGGCCAGAACTGCTCCTGCACGTTCATATCTGCGTGGTAGTCCCCGCGCCAAGGAGGCATCACTCCGTCCATGGCCCACAGGCCCTGCAAGCCCGGCGGCATGGAGCCTCGCCGCGACGAAGACGCCAGCAAGTAGAGCCCGAAGTACCAGAGGAACTCCACGCGCTCCTCGGGCAGGTAGACCGCGCTCGTGGCCCAAAACGCGTCCCACGCGGCCACGTGCTCGTCCCGCAGTGCGTCGAAGCCTTCGGCCTGCGCCGCGGCGAGCGTGGCCTCGGCTTTGGCGAGTGCGGCCGCGTTGCTGTCCGCGCTCTCGATCGCGAGGAAGAAGTCGGGCCCGGTCGCATTCCACGCGAGCGCGTAGGACGGCCCCTCGGGGATGCTTTGCGCGAGCGTGCGTCGGTCGCCGTCTTGGGCTAGCAGGGGCTTGGGGTGGTTGAGCTTGGCGAGGTCTTCGTTCATCTCGACCAGGGGCGCGACGCGGAGCTGGGCCGTGGCCGGCGCATCGGTCACGCGGACGCACAGGACGTTGCGATTGCGATGCACGAAGCTCTGCACTTTGTGCGCGGCGTTGGCCGTGCGGATGGAGCCCTCGACCATGGCTGGGCCGATGGCCAGGCCGCACTCGTAGTCTTGCGCGTCGCCGATGTCGAGTTCCGCGCGGCCAATGCTGATCTTGGTCGGGCCGATGGGGTTCTTCTCGCGCGTATCGAAGACCTTGTCGATGTCGTCGTAGCGCTGTTCAGCGACCATGCGCTGGAGCGCTTCGTAGTTCGCGTCGGGATGGTCGAGGTAGTCGTCGTTGCTGCGCAAGTCCCAGAGGTCGGCCTTGTCGAGCGTGAACGCGAGCGGCGCTCCGCCGCCCCAGAACATGGCGCCGATCTCACCGTTGCCGAGTGGGAAGCCGAGGGCCCATTCTGTGGGCGCTTTGTGGTGGACGATGCGGTGGTCGTGCGCGGCGGTGGGGCGTGCGGGCATGGGGTTTTCCTCGGTGCAAGGCGCTTGTGAAGCTCGCGTGTGAGCAGGCCGCGGCACGTGCGGGACTCGTGGCCAAGCCTGAGAGCCACTTGCAAAACCCCAGTTGTCCTACCTGTGCTGTGGCGCCGCGAGCCGGCGACGTCGCGTTTGTAGTAGGCCCGTGAGGGCCTTCCGCTCGGGTGGCGCATCGCCATGGGCGCAGCGGGCGCCCTGACGGTCGCCACTACAAGCGGAGCGCTCCCGCGCTCCGCGTTTGTAGTAGGCCCGTGAGGGCCTTCCGCTCGGGTGGCGCATCGCCATGGGCGCAGCGGGCGCCCTGACGGTCGCCACTACAAGCGGGGCGCTCCCGCGCTCCGCGTTTGTAGTAGGCCCGTGAGGGCCTTCCGCTCGGGTGGCGCATCGCCATGGGCGCAGCGGGCGCCCTGACGGTCGCCACTACAAGCGGGGCGCTCCGCGTTTGTAGTAGGCCCGTGAGGGCCTTCCGCTCGGGTGGCGCATCGCCATGGGCGCAGCGGGCGCCCTGACGGTCGCCACTACAAGCGGAGCGCTCCCGCGCTCGCATCTCGGCGGCGCCGCGTTCGACACCTCCGCCATGCAGGATGTTAGGCGCGAGGCCTCGGCCTATTGGGGTTTTGCAAGTCGCTCCAGAGTTGTGGCGCCGGAGCAGCAACCCGGGCTGCCACCTCAGGCGCACGCAGGGCGGACAATAGGGGAGTGCGAGGCCACGTGGGAGAAGAGCGACAACGCGGGCCAACCGCGTGAAGGGGCCGCGGCTACCGGTAGATGGCAAGCTCCGTGATCTCCGGCACGCCCCACGAGGAGAAGCCGTTGCGCGTCTTCTTGGGCACGAATTGAAGGAACCGGGCGCTCACCGGCTTCCCCGCCCACGTCAGCTCCGGCAACGACTGATCCCGCCACGTGTGCACGATCTGCCACGTCTTGCCATCGAGCGAAGCCTTCAACTCCAGCTCGCGCAGGTTCGGCGAGTACATCCACACGCGTCGAAACGAGACCGGCTTGTCGAACGCGAGGGTCAGGGCCTTGCGGCTCCCGTAGACCGGGAACCAGCCGGCCGCGTCGAGCACACCGTCGATGAGGTTCTCGTGGATCTCATCGTCGTTGTCGAACACCGTCTCGACTCCCTGCGCCACGCGCCACGCGACGCGGACGTCGCTGAGCCAGTCGCCCTTGCGCCGGCCGCGGGCCAACGCGGAAGCGATCTCGGCTTCAATGCTTTTCAAGCTCTTGAGGCTGGGGAGCCGGTCGTTGGTCGTGTACACGTGTACGCCCAGCGGGCCGAAGCTGTCGGTGAACGTGGAGCCGTTGACCTTGACCAGCCGGTCCTCGCGCAGCACCACGAGCCGGTCCTTGATGCGCGCTTGGGCTATCGCGGGCACG
>JAJRTI010000733.1 GCA_024278415.1 Planctomycetota bacterium
CATCTTGAGGTAGTACGTGTTGGGCAACAGGTCGCGGTAGTACCACCAGCGCCAACCGGCCTGCGCCGCCAAGAACGCGAGCCCAATGGCCGGGCCAAGCAGGAGGTGCGCGCGCCGGCGAGGCCTGTCGGTCGCTAACGCAAAGAGCCACACCGCGCCGAAGATCGTGGCATAGTCGATGCGGACCCATGTGCCGAGGCCGAGCGCGACGTAGAGCAGGCCAGGCCGGCGCATGGCCCCGTTGCCGCGAATGAGCACATACGAGACAGCAATCGTGAGGAGCGCCAGCACGCTCACTTCCATCCCTTGTAGCGACCACAGCGACAACGGGAGATAGAACGCGACGAGCACTTGCGCAACGGTCGTCGCGAATGGCTCGCCCCGCGAGACCCGAGACGCCACGCGGCCGGCAATGACGATGGTCGCGAGCATGCACGCGAGGCCGGTCAGTTGCACAAGCGCACTCACGTATGGCCGGGCCAGCGGGAGCAGATGGAGCGCGGCCATGTAGAGCACCCACAACGGGTTCGTGTAGCCCTCGACCCGCTCGCCTCCTGCATTCCAGACCAAGCCATGTCCGTCGGCCACGTTCGCCGCGTAGCGCATGGAGATCATCGCGTCGTCGAAGAGCGCAAAGTAGCGCTGGCCGTCCACGACGAAGCTCGTGCGCCAGATATAGGCTAAACCATAGACGGCATACAGAGCCAGGATGACAAGCCCGACGCGTGATCGTTGGGGAGCCGTCTCCACAGTGGGGGCGTCCTCCTGGTCGGAAATCAGTGACCGAAGCCTAGCAGGCGCATGTAGTCCTGTCCGTCGTGAAGTGACGCACAAGGGCCGTTCGTTGTGCGCACGTCAGTGCGTCCTGCCTCTGGTCTGGTATCCCGAGCGCCAGGTCAGAGACGCTCTTACGGGCGTGCTACAATCGCGTGGCCGGCTTTCCAGCACAGACATCAAATCGCTCCGTTCCTCGCACACCAGATTACCGTACGAGGGCCCTGCTTGACAGGGCCACGGCCGCGGATTACTGTGGACGGCCTGACTCGTTGCCGCCGCAAAACGTTTGCTGGATCACTGCCCAGGAGCCATCGATCATGAGCATAGGCGGACCCCTTCTCGCGGGTGTCGCTCGCGCGACTGTCACGCCCGGCGTAGGCATTGACATGCAAGGGTTCGCCGGCCGCGGGCCGGCCACAGGCGTGCATGACGACCTCTATGTGACGGCGCTGGTCTTGGTGTCGGGCGACGAAAGCGCGGCGATTGTGGCCGGCGACCTGATTGGGTTCTCGGCCGAACTCACCGAAGCCATTCGGAGCGAGTCAAGCCAGCGCACCGGCATCGCCCCAGGGAACATCGCTCTCTGCGCCTCGCATACGCACTACGGCCCGACAACCACGCGGGGCGAGGGCTTGGAAGACGCGGATGTCCAAGCCTATGTAGGCAACCTCGTTCACATGATCGCCGGCGCGGTCCAAGAAGCGCAAGCACACGTGAAGCCCGCGCACGCGGCCGTAGGCCGCGGCACGTGCGACATCGGCATCAACCGCCGCGAGCGCAAACCCGACGGCACGATCGTGCTCGGGCAGAACCCCGATGGCCCGATCGACCGCGAGTTGATCGTTGTGCGTATCGACACGAAAGGTGGCGAGCCGCTCGCCGCGCTCGTGAACTTTGCCGTGCACGGCGTGTGTCAGTCGAGCCAGACGCGGCGGATCTCCGCCGACTTCGTTGGCCCCATGCGAGACCTCGTTGAGTCGGCGTTTGGCGTGAAGACGCTCTACTTGCAGGGCGCGTGCGGCGACATCAACCCGCGCATCATGGAGCCATGTTTCGAGCCCGCGCGTATCCTGGGCACGAAGCTCGGCGCCGCGGTGCTGATGGCGTACGACGACGCCCAACCCGCGGAATCGGCCGGCGTGAGCCTGGCGAGCGCAGTGTGCCCGTTCCCGATGATGAGCTACGCGTCCGCGGACGCGGCCCGCGGTGCGGTCGCCAAGATCGAGGCCGAGTTGGACCGGCTCCACAAGCAAGGCGGCACGCGAGCGCACATCACTTGGGCCGAAAGCCGCTTGGAGCGTGCGCAGCAAGCGCTGAACTGCATTGAGAACGACAAGCCGCTGCCCGCGGTCGAAGGCGAAGTCATGACCTTGCGCTTCGGCGACGTGGCCATCGTCATGGCTCCCGGCGAGATCTTCAACGAGATCGGCGCGCACGTGAAGGCGAACTCGCTGATGCCCAACACGCTTTTCGTCGGTTACGCCAACGGAGCCATTGGCTACATGCCTGTGCCTGAAGCGTATGCAGAAGGGGGGTACGAGGTCGACCGCGCGTGCCGCATTGGCCCCGAATCCGCCGGCATGCTTCAGGCTGAAGCCGGGCGGCTGTTGGCGAAACTCGCGGACGGACCCTAATGGCGCCTATTGCTGTATTGCGTATTCCGTATGCCGTATTCCGTATGCCCGCACACATCCGCTCCGCCTCCGATATGCGCAATACGCAATCCCCTCTTTCGCCGCACACTTGCACTCTGGCGCTGGCCATCGTCCTAGCTTAAACAAGGATTCCCTTCATGCCCCAACTCGCAATCCACGGCGGCCCAAAAGCCGTCTACCGCAACCTGGCCATGCCCTGGCCGGTGTACGACGATCGTGACAAGCAAGGGCTCATCGAGGTGCTCGAGAGCCGCAAGTGGGGACGCAGCGGTTACGACTACTACAACCGCGAGGGCAGCAAGCTGTGGGAGTTTGAGAAGGCGTTCGCGGACTTCCACGACGGGAAGTTCGCGTTGGCGCTGGCCACGGGCACGACCGCGCTCGAAACGTGCTTGCGAGCCGTAGGCGTCGAGGCCGGGTGCGAAGTGATCGTGCCCGCGTGCACGTACATCGCGTCCGCGTCGTGCGTGCTCATGTGCAACGGTATCCCGATCTTTGCGGACGTGGACCCGCGCAACTACACCATCGACCCCAAGGCGGTCGAGGCAACCATCACCCCGCGCACGCGAGCGGTCGTCGCGGTCGACTTCGGCGGCATGCCTTGCGACACCGACGCGCTCGGCGAGATCTGCCGGAAGCACGGCATCGCGCTCGTGAGTGATTGCGCACATGCGCACGGCGGGCAGTGGCGAGGGAAGGGCGTGGGCTCGTGGGCGGACATCGCCGCGTTTAGTTGCATGCCCGGCAAGGTCTTCGCCATTGGCGAAGGCGGGGTCGTGATGACCCACAGCTAGGAACTCTACGAGAAGGCGTTCCGATACCACCACGCCGGCCGCGACCGGGGGGCGGAGAGCTTGGATTTCACCTGGCCAGCGACGACGTTGCGGCTAAGCGAGTGGGAGGCGGCGATCGGGGTTGTTGCGCTTACGCGTCTGGCCGAGCAGGCGGAGACGCGATGGGCGAACGCGAAGTATCTGGCCAAGGGCATGGAGGATATCCCGGGTCTGTCGGGCCTCGAGATCGACGCGCGCGTCACGCGCTGGAACCCGTTCCGCATGCACTTTAAGTTCATCAGCGAGGAGTTCGAGGGCATCCACCGCGAGGTGTTCCGCAAGGCGCTCGCGGCCGAGGGGCTGGCCGTGGGCATCGGGCCGACGCAGCCGCTGTACACGTTCAGCATGTTCGCGAGCGGCAAGTGGGGCGAGACCGGCTGCCCCATCCGCTGCCCGCTCTACAAGGGCGAGGTCGATTACACCCAGGTGCATTGCCCCGAGGCGGAGCGCATCCACGAAACAGAGGCGCTCGACATCCCCCATCGCATTCTCCTCGGCCCGCGGGAGAACATGGACAGAATCCTCGACGCGATGAGAAAGGTGCGGGACAACGTGGACGAGTTGAGAAAGGTCGAGGCATGAGTGATTCGCTTCTCGCCGGGATCGCCCAGCGCGACATCACGCCTCCGGCCGGCAAGCCCATGGCCGCGTTCCCAGCGGGCCGCGACCCCATGGAGCCGCGCATAGCGGAAGGCGCGCACGATCCCATCATGGCGCGTGCGCTCGCATTCCGCGACGGAGACGCGGCCGTCGTGGTCTGCATCGCGGACGTGTTGAGTTTTCAGTGGCCGGACGTGGATCTCATGCGCGACGCGTTCGCGAAGCGGACCGGGTTGCCAGCGGAGAGCCTCGTCCTCTGCGGCACGCACAACCACAACGGCCCGGAAGTCACGTACCTGTTCGGCGGCAGTCCCAGCGATCCCTACCTCGCGGACATGCGCGCGCTGTGCGTGGATGCCGCGGCCGAGGCAGCGGAGCGCTTGGAGCCGGCAAGGCTGTCGGCCGGCGCGGTCGATGCGGACATCTCGTACAACCGCCGGCAGATCTTGTCCGATGGCCGGTTCCGGCAACGCCACGACAATACCGCGCGGGAACGGATCTTGCCCGTGGACCCCAAGGTGAGCGTGCTGCGTTTCGATGCGGCCGGCGGCGGGCCTCGGGCCGCGCTTCTGCACTTTGCCGCGCATCCGGTCATCTTGTCCACACCCAATCGCCTGTTTACCGCGGAGTACCCCGGCGCGGCGCTGCGGCATTTTGCTGAGGCGACCGGGCTGGAGGACTGCGCGTTTATGCAGGGGGCATGCGGCGATACGCATCCCTACCAAGGGCTCACGAACGATTACGGCCGCGTGGACGCGATGGGACGCGATTTGGCTGCCGCGGCTGTGGCCGCGTGGGGGGCGGCTGGAACGGAATCGGACTTGGGTGTTTCGGTCCAGCGCTGGTGCGGAGAGTTGCCGCACCGGTATGCCCAGGATCGCAAGGTCCGTTGCGAAGTCGTCGCGGTTCGGTTGAGCCCGCGGCTCGCAATGGTGTTCCTCCAAGGCGAGCCGTTTATCGAATTGTCGCTCACGATCCAGTGGCGCTCGCCTTTCGCGCGCACCCTCGTGGTGGGTTACTCGAATGGGTGGATTGGCTACGTGCCGACGCGGCAAGCGTACGAGTTTGGCGGGTACGGCGTGGACGTGTACACCGGCGACCCGCCGGAATTCAGCCGCACGTCGGTCTGCCCCGGCGCGGGCGAGGAGTTGGTCGACCGCGCGGTCGATTTGCTTGGGAAGCTGCGAGCGGACGGCGGATGACAAGGTGAAGGCGGCGCGTTTGGAGTGCGCCGGCTTGACGGCGCTTTTCTGGTGCGGTGGCACGCCGCTTTTGCCTGGAACCGCGGCGGCCTGCTGTCGACCGGTTTGAGCCTCTGCCATTCGTTGCTATCATCGAAAGGCGGGGAGGCTACGAATTGACAGAACGCAGCGAATCCCCCGCCCAATCTGTTATCCCTTCCGCGATCGTGATGAGGATCCAGGCAATGGAGGAATTCACACACATGGCATTGCCAAGAGGCTTAGCGATTGTGGTTCTGCTTGTAGGGGGCTGCCCACTAGCTCTGGCCGCGGCGCAGACGCAGCCGTGGCCGGCCGGCGAAGCCGCCGACATCATCCAGCGCTTCCAGCTTTGGGACGCGGTCGGCAACGATGGCCTGGGCCGGTCCGACCGCAAGACATCGGGTGAACTCGGCTGGGGCGAATCGCGCTTCTTGCGCGACTACATGCGCTGTTACTTTGTGACGCGAGACACGTACTGGCTGGACAAGGTCGTCGATCATTTCGATCGCATGGTGGCCGCGATGAGTGACCCGGATGGCGATGGCTACCTGGGCTGGCAGTCGATCGTGTATTCCGTCGGCATTGTCGAGGCGGCGGCCGTTGGCGACGCGGGAGGGGCGACGATCGCGCCGGCGCTGCAACGCCCCTACGTGAAGCGCGGAGGAGGCGCGGTGACCGGGCATGAGTACGAGATCGTGTTCACAAGCTCGACGGAGGTCGTGGTCCGCGACGTGACCGCTGGGAAGGTCTTGGCGACCTTGGCCTACAAGCCCAAGCAGATCATCACCGCCGTGCCGGGTGCGAAGCTTACGATCGCAGGCGCGCCCAAAGCCGGCGCGAAGTTCCGCGTTCGCACGACTGCCCCCGAGTGGATGGGGTACCAAGTCCACGACGGCATGATCCTGTATCCGGTGGCGCAATTCATCGAGGCCGTGTACACGACGGATGCCCTGCACGAGCGCTATCTCGCCAAAGCAAGGACTTACGCTGCGCTGATCGAGAAGCATTTTCTTGAGAAGTGGGAGGCGACTTGGGTCGACTTGGGCGACGGGACCGGGGTGTACAAGTTCACCAAGCACCGGACGCAACGGTTCCCGGACACGTCGCTGCCGCACAACCAGTATCTGGCGTTGGCGCGCGCGTGGCTCGTGATGCAGGCCATCCCGGGCGTGGCTAAGCGCGAGGTGTATCGCGACCGGGCGACGAAGATGGCGCGGTACTTCAAGAAGCACCTGCACCGCAATGGCGACGCGTACCGCTGGGGCTACTGGGATCCGTTGCCCACGGAGCAAGTGAAAAGCCACAAGGCGGAGGACATTGGCCACGGCTCCATCGACATTGGCTTCGCCCTTGAGGCGGTTCGAAGGGGGATTGTGCTTGCAAACGACGATCTGAAGCGCATGGCGAGCACGTACGTCGATGTCATGTGGAACAAGGACCGCGAGAAGCCTGAGTTTAGTTTCCGAGTGGACGGGAGCGGGAAGCGCCGAATGATCTACAACGAGTGGATCGGTTTGGCGCGCGTGGACGCTCGGATTTGGCCTTTGGCCGAAGCCATGTACGCCGCGCTGAAGCGGCCGCCGAACATGGGCCCACAGTTTGTGGCGCTCTACGACGCGCTGGCGGGCGTGCGCGACGAGGACCGCGCGGAGTGCAGACGGTACAGCCAGCAACTCGTGAAGCTCCTGGCCGAGGGCAAACGAGGCGTGGCGAACCCCAGTTTCGAGTTGGGCACGCCCGGCACGGATCGAGTCGGGGGATGGTATCTCGGCGCGTGGAACCCCGACCAAGGGGGCAAGGCCATGTGTGTGAAGGGCGGATACAAGAGCGAGCAGGCCGTTGCGCTCATCGGCAAAGGGCCGATCGTGAACGTGCTGGCCATGACGCGCACCCCACTCCAGATCGAAGGGCCGCGCGTGTGCCATGTGGCCGCGTGGTATCGCACCGAAGGCGGCGCGGGGCCCTACCTGTCCGTCATTGGCCGCGACGCCAAGCGCAAGCAAGTTCAGTACGATCACTCGGCCAAGTTTCCGCCATCAACGGAGTGGCGCCGTGCCGAATGGACCGTCCCGGTGAAGGAAGGCGTGAAGACGCTGAAGGTGCTGCTGCGCAATGGCACGCCCGGCACGGTTTACTGGGACGACGTGCGCGTGCGCTTGTCACGGGTCGAGGAGGCGCAGCAGCCGAAGCCGTGAGGCTTGGGAAAGGGGGATGGCAAGGTGGAGGCGCCGCGTTTGCATTTGGAGTGCGCTGGCTTGACAGCGCTTTGGGTCTTTGGATCGCGCCGGCTTGACGCCGCCTTGGATTGGCAGGGCGACGATAGACGTGAGAATCAAAAGTCGCGCCGCGCGTGGCGATCCAAAGCGCCGTCAAGCCGGCGCACTCCAGAGCGCCGCACGCCGCTGCGACGGCCCCACAGGCGGGACTCCGAACGATCAGAGGAGCGATGCGATGGCCGCGGCTGCTTCGTGGGCTCCATTGGCATAGTCGGGAGGCGGCCCCGGCCCCGCGTCGATGTTGCTCAGCCTGTCCGTTAGGAGCGCCTCGAGGTGCTCCGGCTCCTCGGCCCACGTCGCTTGCTCGGCTCGCCAGAATTGGTCGTCGTAGAGCCGGCCCTTGGGGATGAAGATCGCTTCGACGCCGACGGCTTGGCACTCGTAGAAAAGGTTGTATCCCGCCGCACCCACAACGATGTCGGCGCCGGGGAGGAGTTCGATCAGTGGGAAGTGGGAGATCACGTCTTGCGGAAATGTTTCGCCTGGACTAGGGAGCGCGACGCGGCGAATCGTGAAATCCGGCGTGCGCTTGCGGCGCTGAATCTTCTCAAGCACGCCGAGCAGCGGCCCCGCGTGCTCGTCGCTGACGCTGGTGCTCGCGAAGAGTACGAGCGGCGTATCGTCATGGACGCCTAAGGCGCGGCGCGCGTCGGCCCGCGACATGATCTCATCCGCGTCACGGACGACGATAGGGGGCACACGCGTGCAGGGCGTGGAAAGGCGCTTCGCAAAATCGCCCGGCCATTCTTCGGCGAAGATGACGCGGTCATAGTGTGGGTCCACGAAGGACGGGATCGCGTGCGATGCCAGGTAGTGCCCCTTCAAATGCCGCGCGATGAGCGCCTTCCGTGCCGACACTTGGGGCAGCAACTGGGCCATCTCGCCAAAGATGCCGCGGGGCAGTGCGTCGACGACGAAGACTCTTGCGCCCGTCTCGTCCAAAACCGTTTGAAGGCGCTGTGCAAGCGCGTCAGGATCCGGCTGTGGAGTTTCGATGAGCCGGTGCGGGATGCCCTCTTGGCCGTAGAGCCACGCGAAACGTGAGTTGGTGAGTGCGAGGACGCGCGGGTTGCCTTGCCTCACGATTTCCCGCAGCAGCGCGATGCTGCGCGTGACGTGCCCCGCGCCGCCCCCGAATGCGTAGTAACAGACGTCGGCTTGCATGCGTCTCAGTACAGCATTCCGCAAATTGTAACACCTCAGTCACGTACAACAACTGCTCCCGCCTCCGCAGGGCTTGCCCCTGCGGAGCGAAGATTGAGGGCCAGAAACGCCCCCCCCCAACTCCTTCTGTGTTTTCCGCCGTCTGCGCCGCCCGAAGGGCGGCGCAGACGGCGGAAAACCAGACAGATGGTACTGCCCTCTCTGGCTACCAATCATCGCTCCGCAGGGACATGCCCTGCGGGGGGGGCAGAGCCGTTGTACGCGCCTGAACTGTTACCGCAAATTCGTATTGGGTTCCGCACCGCCTGTGGCCGTCCTGCTTGCCTGCCTCAACGTTGTGGAACGCTTTCAGCGTTCCTGGTGCAGGTCGCCGCCTACCCAGGGCGGCGCGGTGCTGCGCACAGCTTGC
>JAJRTI010000734.1 GCA_024278415.1 Planctomycetota bacterium
CGCGCCGTTCACGTAGGCCGCGAGCATCACGTTCGCCAAGATAGTGCCGAGTCGCCGGGTCATTTCGTCTTCCTGCCCTTCCCCCCACTGGGAGGAAGGCCGGGATGGGGGGAGCCCCCAACCCTAGCCCTTCCCCCAGAGGGGGAAGGGGACGGGGGTGTCTGGGGTTAACTCTTGACACTTGACGGGCCGCCCGTCAAGTGTCAAGAGTTGAGCCCCCCTGATCGAACATCGATTCGAACACGATTTCGTTGTCTTGGTCTGCCCGCGGACGAGTGTGTGGCTCTCCATCGAGCAGTATGTCCTCTGGGATGCCGAGCGGATAGGCCGCACATGCGAACTTGTCTGTTCCATCGACACGGCCGCGATAGTGCGCGCAAACCGTGCACAGACTGATCTCGATGCCGTCGCTCATGATTTTGGACTCCATCGCGCCAGCCGCTGGCGGGCACGTTCAAGTGTGAGCGGCAGTTGGCGCCCATCTTCCACATAAGCCGTCGCCTCCACAAAGAAGTTTCCTTGGTTCCGCCCGGCGTTGCGACTCAATCTTGACTCGTCACGGACGTCCACGTCCGTGACGACCTGCCCGCGTGGACCTCATGGTCCACAGGAACTTCAGACACTCGGGCGGATGAGACGGCCACATGGAGCGGAATGCCTTTGCATTCCGAACCCATAGACACAAACGACACGGAAAGCGAAGGCCTTCCGCTCCGGTCCGCCATGCGAGACTTGATACGTCTGTCACGTTCTTGAGGATTGGAGACGGCTATAGAGCCGCGGCCACGAACGCGGCGGCGAGCGGCGCGAGCAGATTGTCCGCATCCTTGAGCGGAAGCGACTCGACGGCCGCGGCGGCCGCGCACGCGGCGAGGCAGGCCGGCCATGGCAGCAACCAGATAGTCGCGGCGACACCAGTGAAGACGAAAGCGGCCGTGCCTTCAAGCGACTTGCCGCGGCTGTAGGGCAGCCGATGCTGGCCCCAGCGACGGCCCACGAGCGCGGCCGCGGTGTCGCCAAGGGTGACGAGCAAGATCGCGGCCGCGGCGATGGGCCACTCAAAGCCGTGCAGACAGATGAGGCAAGCGGCCACAAGGAAAACCGGACCCAGCGACGGCCGGCGCAGTTCCTCCCGGCGCACCGCGTGCCGGGTGATCCACGTCACGCCCGGCAGCGCCATGCCGTTGAGGCGCCAGGCCTCCGACAGCGCGTAGACCGCCGCGGCCGCGGCGAGCCCGATCGTCGTCCCGGCGAGCGATAGCTTCGCTGCGAACGGGACGGCCGCGCCGAGCACGTGCAGAAGCTTGCGGAACGGCTCGTGGCCTTCGGGCTCGGGATGATGGCCGGCAACGTGGCCCTGCACGAAGTTGAGCACCTCGGCCATGTCGCCGGAGTCCGCGATGTACGTCGCGACGCGGCGCACCGGCCAGTTGGGCCGCACGCCGACCGTCGCCGCGGCGCGGGCCATGAGTTCCAGGTTGTTGCGGTCGTCGGCCGCGACGATGGTGTGCGCCCAGTCCGTGCCAAAGCGCTCGTGCAGGCGCGCGACCGCGGCGACCTTGCCCCCCGGCTCCACCAACTCGCCGGAGACCGAGCCGTCGAGCGCGCCCTGGTCGTTGTGTCCGCATTCGATGCCCACGCAGGCGTCAAGGCCAAGCCGGTCCGCGAGCGCGTCGAGCAGAACCGCCGGCACACCACTGCTGACCGCGACCACCTTGTGGCCGTCCTGCTTGAGCGCGGCGATGGTCTCCTCCGCGCCAGGGCGCAAACGCATCCGCTCGAACACGGCCCGCGCATCGTCTGTGGTCTGCCCCGCGAAGCGGGAGTACACCAACTGGACGAGTCGGTTGAACGGCAGCCATCCCGCGTTGAAGAGGAACGACAGCACCCATGCGCGCCCCCACGCAACGAGTCCCGCACGCCGAGACATGGCGATGAGGAAGTGCGAGCGGAGCAGCACTCCGTCCACGTCGAAGACGACGAGCCAGGGAGGGAATTGTGGATCAGAGGGCATGAGGTTAATGCAAGTGGCGATTCCCGCACCCTGGCGGGCGCGGCTGTGCGCGCGTTTGTAGTAGGGCCATTTATGGCCCGTCAGCCGCGCCCCAAAAGACGGGCGATAAATCGCCCTACTACCAGCCATCGTGCGGGCTCGTTCGGAGTCCCGCCTTTAGGCGGTCCGTAGCCGCATGCGCCAGCATGCGGGATTGTAGCCGTACGCGCCAGCGTCAGTTCCGGGGACACGAAGTCGGACGCTTCGCGTCCTTGGTTCATGTCCCCGCGTCCCGCTGGTTCCGGGGACACGATGCGATCCGCCTGCGGCGGCTTCCGCATCGCGTCCCCTTGGCTACTATCAGTCTCCATTCAACACCCGCGCCGCGGCCGCGCGGAGGCGATAGAACGCCGCAGGGGACAGCTTCGCGTAGCGGGCCGTGCCGGCGTCTGCCGCGTAGCGCGTGACGGTCCGGCCTTCGAGGCGCAGGTAGTGGTCGATGAACGCGCGCATCTGCGCTCGCGTGAGACCAAGCCGCTTACGCATGAGGTTGAGGTACTCGATGTCCTGCTGCGCGCGCCGGTAGGCCTTGAGCCGGATCGAGTGGCGGATCACGGCCCTGCCGTGCTTCTGCCCGTCGAAGATGAACAAGCCCAACTGATTGGCCCGGCGCATGCCCCCTCCGCCCTTGTCGATGGTCTGCCAGGGCACGATGCCGCACGCGCCCAGGCGATACGCCTCCAACACCCACGCTTGCGTCGCGCGGTTCGACTCCTCGACCGCGTTGGTCGTGCCGTAGAGCCAGAAGCGCTCGCCGGAGCGCTCCATGCGGTCCCACACCAGCCGCCGGTACTGCCGCATGGCGCGGGTGTTGACGACCCACAAGTCGGCCACGCCCCAGAGCTGCCCGCGGTCGAACTGGGGCCGGGAGATGTCGATCCGATAGTCGAGTTGGATCGGACACGACTTGCCCTTCGCCTGCTTCACCAGCTCGCCGTAGAACCGCAGCGCGCGGTAGTCCCAGTACGCGGTCGGCTCGTCGAGGATCCACGGCGCCTTGCGTTTGTCGTTGAGCTTGCCCTTGTTGTTCAGATAGATCTGGAAGCCGGTCTCGGTCCATCCTTGGCGTTTGGCCACGCGGATGAAATCTTTTACGAGATTCACGAACGTGCGCGCGTACTGGGGCGTGTGCTTGAACGCCTCGTACGCGTCGGGGTTGCCGTTGAAGAAGGCGCGCACGTTCAGCGGCCAACTCTCATGGAACATGAGATAGAAGCCTGGCGCAGGCACGGGCCCGCGATGGCCGTCCCTGAAGTGTTCGCCGGTGAGGTACGCGTCAAACGCCTCGATGAAGTCGTCCCAGTACGTGGTCTTCGCGCCCGGCTTGATGTTGTTGAAGCGCTTTTCGTCCATGCGCCGGCCGGTCGCGTTGGGGCCCATGTCCAATCGCTTGTCGAGCACACACTTGCGCGCGCCGGGCGCGGCGGAGCGATGGCCGTAGTAGAGGATGTTGCAATGCACGCGATGGTCGTACGCGATCTCCTGGAGCCGGTAGAACGCGCTCATGCTGTCCGGCAGACCGTAGCTGTTCATCTCGCAAAGAAACGTGGCGCGCTTGGGCAACGCGAAGTCGTGGACCTCCAGCTCGATCGGCACGCTCCGGCCGTCGGAGACCTCGAACACGCCGGCGATGCGCTTCTGCTTGCAGTCGAACGGCACGAACACGTCGACCACGACCGGCGTGGCCGTCTTGCTCGACAGCGCCAGCTTATCGAACGGCACGAGCGGATCGGGGATGCGCCCCTTGCGGGAGGCCACGTACACCGCGCGGCGCATCTCGACGCGCAAGTCCCCGATCTTACAGCTCGCCGTGACTTCGCCCGCGCCGGTCAGCAGCGCCTGGAAGCCCAC
>JAJRTI010000050.1 GCA_024278415.1 Planctomycetota bacterium
TATTGCGTATTCCGTATCTCGAATCGCGATCCGAATACGCAATACGCAATACGGAACAGCGAAGCTGCCCTCCACACGCCACGTCTCGCCTCTGATCCATGACAGCCAGAAGCCTTGGGTTGCGGGCGAAGCCCGCTTTGTCCGAAGCCGCCAGGCTTTGGGGAGGCAACAGGAGATATCCACACGACAGGAGAGCCCGCACCCTGGCGGCTGCGGCTACCGCATTTCCCGCGCGGCCGCGAGCACCATGTCGACCGTGATGCCGGCCATGCAGGGGTGAGCGTCCTGCTTGCAACGCGACGTCTTGCAGCCGAGGCAGTCGAGGCCGGGAGCGGTGAGCACGGCCACCCGCTCGCCCTGCGGCGCCCAGATGCGCGCGTCGCCGGGACCGAAGAGCGACACGACCGGCGCGCCGACCGCGGCCGCGACGTGGCCCGCGCTCGTGTCCACGCTAACCAGCAGAGCCGCCTCCGAGAGCAGCGCGGCCATCTGGCCGAGCGACGTCCGCCCGGCCGCGATGCGCGGCTCGCGTTGCATTTGTGCGGCGATGGCCTCCGCCAGCGCGGCGTCACCCGGGCCTCCGGTGATGACAATCGTGGCGCCAAGCTCCTCCGCGAGCGCGTCGCCTACCGCAGCGAATCGGTCGGGCAGCCACTGATACGACGGCTCCGCGCCGGGGTGAAGCGCGACGACCGGGCCGCTGGGCTCGCCGAGAAACTCGCGCGCCCACGCGAGGTCCTCGGGCCGCGGCGTAAGCTTAGGCCGCGCGCTCGCGGCGTCGATGCCGGCCTCGCGGAGCAGGCGCAGCCAGCTTTCGCTCTGCGGCTCGACGGCCGCGTCGCTTGGATATTTCGCGACGGGCCGGTTCCAGTAGGCCGGCGGGGCGATGGGGTGCGTAAGGCCGAAGCCGCGGTTGCAGGAGTCGTAGCCTATGGACGCGGCCGCTCCCGCGCGGTCGGCCACGAGCATGCTCGTGAGCGTGCAATCGAACACGACCGCGAGGTCGACGTCGCGGCCCCCCGCCACCGCGGCCTTGCCGTTGCCGAGGCGGCTGCCGCCCTGGGGCCAAACGATGCAGCGGTGCGCGAGCCCGGACAGCTCGACGATCTCGGTGGGGGCCGGCGGCGCGAGGGACACGACCTCCGCGTCCGGCCAACGCGCGCGCAACGCGGAGATGGCCGGCAGCGTGGCGAGGGTATCGCCGATGCGCAGGCCTTGCACCGCGAGGATGCGCTTCGCGTCCAGCTCGCCGAGGTCGATGCGCTCGCGGGGCGGATACACCGCGCGCAGCAGGCCGAAGACCGCACGGCCGATGCCTCTCTTGATCGCGGCGATCACGTGAGTCCCTTGGCCTCCGCCAGTTGCTGGTAGATCGCGAGCGTGTGCGCGGCCATGGCGCGGCCGTCGAACTTCGTGGCGATGCGCTCCCGCGCGGCTTGGCCCATGCGCGTGCGCAGTGCGTCGTCGGACAGCACGCGCGCGAGCGCATCGGCCAGCGCGGCCGCGTTGCGCGGCGGCACGAGCAAGCCGCATTCGTCGTGCACGACCAACTCCGCAATGCCGTCCACGCTCGTGCCCACGGCCGGCTTGCCGAGAGCCATGGCCTCCATGAGCGTGCGCGGGAGGCCCTCGAACAGCGACGGCAGCACGGCCACGTCGAACGTGCGCATCACGTCGAGCACGTCCGTGCGGTAGCCGAGCACGTGCAGCGCGTCCGCGGCGCCGGCCTCGGCCGCCAGGGAGCGGACGAACTCCGCGGCTTCGTCGTCCGCGCCGACCACGACGAACTTCGCGTTCGGCGCGCGCGCGACGACCGATGGGATCGCGTCGATGAGGTACCGATGGCCCTTCTTGTCGATCTTCGTGCCGCGCACGCGCGCGACCATGCCGCACACGAGATCGTCGCTTGCAAGCCCCAGCTCCGATCGCAAGTCCGGCCCGGCCTCCGCGGCGTCGAGCCGGGCGAGGTCCATGCCGTTGACCACGTGGTGTGTCGTGTCGGGGTGGGTCCCGGCCTGCTCGATCACGTCGTCGCGCGTGGCTTGGGACACCGCGATCAGCGCGTCGAATCCGCGGCGGAGGGTCCAGTTGTAAACTTTGCACGAGAGCCCCGCGGCCCGCTCGCCCGCTTGCGTCATGTTGATGCGGTCGTGGATGGTGCTGATGCGGATGGGCGTCTTGGCGCGGCGGCCCGCGAGCGCGGCGACGAAGTCCTCGCGCCGATTGTGGCTGTGGAGCACGTCGATCTCGCGTTCGCGGCAGATGCGAGCGAGCGCCTTGGCCGCGGCGAGCATGCGTCGGCCGCCCGCGATCTCGATGGGGACGACTTCCACGCCCTCGCGTTCGAGCACGCGCGCGAACTCGCCGTCGGCCGGCGCGGCCACGAACACGTTGCACGCGCCGCGATCGAGGTACTTCACGAGCGTGCGAATGTGCTCTTCGTTGCCGCCGTACACACGGGCGCTGGACACGTGGAGGACGTTGAGTCGCCGGGGCATCTTCTACCACAGGGGGCGCGGAGGGGCACAGAGAGGGGAGTTCGGAGTTGCGTCTGTGTGGACCCGTTCGTAGTGGGGCTCGCCAAGGGCCTCCTTAGCGTGTCCTGCGCCGGGCACTTTGCGCTTTGCGGCGACGGACATTGCCGTCCGTCGCGAGCGGCAAACGGCGACCCTGACGGGTCGCACTACGAGCAGCATGGCGGTCCGCAGTTTGGAATCCCGCCTTTCGGCGGTCTGCCAGGATAGGGCGATGGCTGTGGAAAAGCAACTGCGCAGGCTTCCCGCGTGCGCGGGTTGCGGGTAGAATAGAATGCCTGCGCTCGTGTCTGTGCGCGAATGCGCGTGAACTCGCCGTTTGTAGCGCGCACGTCAGTGCGTTCCGCTCTGGCGCCTGGGGACGCTCTTGCGAGCGTGCTGCAAACTCCCCGGCTCGGCCCCCCATTGCATGTCCGATTCCCTCCCAACATCCAACCCCGACCACCGCAAGGCCTTGACCCGGCGCCGGTTCCTATATGCGGCCGGCGCGTGCGCGGCCGGTGTGGTGGGGTACGGGTTTGGCGTCGAGCCCCGATGGGCGCGGCTCGAGCGGCCGACGTTCCGGTTGCCCGGCTTGCCCGATGCGCTGGACGGTTTCAAGCTCGCGCACGTGTCCGACTTGCACCGGAGCAACGTCGTCTCGCTGGGGTACATTGAGCAGCACCTCGACCTTGCTGCGAACTTGGGCGCGGACCTGGCGATCCTCACCGGCGATTACGTGACGGGCAAGGCTGGGTACGTGCACTCGCTCGCGCCGGCGCTGGAGCGCCTCGCCGCGGCGCTGCCCACGTACGCGGTGCTCGGCAATCACGACCACTGGAATGGCGCGGTGACGATCGAGAAGCGCCTGCGCGGCAGCGGCATCCACATGCTCGACAACACGGCCGTGAAGATCGAGCGGGGGGGCGCACACTTTTGGTTGCTGGGCACGGACGACCTTATGGTGGGCGCGGACGATCTCGGTGCGGCCGTGCGCGCGGCGGGCAGGGACAGCGTGCGCGTGTTGATTACGCACAACCCGGACTCAATCGAGGAGGTCGCGGCCGCGGGCATCGACCTCATGCTCTGCGGGCACACGCACGGCGGGCAGGTGGCCGCGCCGTTCATCGGCCCGCTCATCGTGCCATCGAACTACGGCCGGCGTTTTGCGGCGGGTGCGTTTCGGGTGAAGCGCACGCAACTCTACGTCAACCGCGGCCTGGGGCTGATCTCGCCGCCCGTGCGGCTGGGCGTGCCGCCGGAGATCACGCTGATTACGCTGCGGAGCGCGCGGTAGCCGCGCCCGGCGGTGCGCGGACCTGTGTGCATGTAACGCCACGGGATCATTCCGGAGTTCGCGAACTCCGGAATGATCCCATGGCCGGCTGCCAGCCGTGCGGTGGACGTCTTCGGCTACGGCGCAGTCTTTTGCCCCAGGGGAGGTATCTTGAACACCGGGGTGCCGTAGGGGATGGGTGGCTTGACGACGCGGGCCTCAGACATTTCCTCGATGGCCCAACCCGCGCCGACCTTGCGAAGGCGTACGCGCTGCACTTCTTTGCGGTCCACGAACACGACTTCGACCGTGAGCCGCGCGACGCCGTCCTGCGCAGGCTCGCCGGGGATGATCGCATGGCCCTTGATGCCGGCCGCGCTTGCGATGAGGTTCTGCTTGAAGCGCTTCGCTCCGAGTTCGGACCGCGTGGTCTCCAAGACTTTACGCATAGGTCCGGTCGTGAGCCGGAGGTAGGCCCTCTCGTCGCCCGCCTTGGCCGCATCGAAGAATGCCCCGATGGCGTCCTCGGGCGTGGCTGGCAGCGCGGCCTCGCGCCGGCGCAACGCGACGGCCACTCCGACGAGTGCAACGACCACGAGTAGCTTCAGCGCGTGCTCCCTCATTCTTGCGCCTCGATGATGCCGAGGTCGAGGCCCTCGCGAGTGCCCGCGCCGAGCAACACCTTCTTGAGCCGCGGCAGCACGGCCTCCGCTGTTTCGAGGATCATCTGTGCGGCGGCCAGTTGCCGGTTCTGTTTGAACTGGGCGAGCCGTTGCTCGAAGCTTTCCGCGGCCGCGGTCGCCTGCTGCCTCAGGCCATCGGCCTTGGCCTCGGCCTCGCGGCGGATGCGGTAGGCCCCTGCTTCGCCTTGGTGCGCGAGCCTGTTGGCGTAGCCGTTGGCCTCGTTGATGGTGCGCTCACGGTCCCCGCGCGCACTGGTCACGTCGCGGAACGCGTCGGCCACTTCCTTGGGCGGCTCCACGCCCGCGAGCGAGACGGAGATGACCGTGACGCCGATGCCGTAGCGGTCGAACACTCTTTGCGCGGTCAGTTGCACCTGGTTTTGGATGGCGACGCGCTGCTGCGTCAGCACGTCGTCCACGTTCATGGACGTGACCGCGGACGACAGCGCGGCTCCGGCCGCGTCGCGCACGAGCGCGGGCACGTCGGCCGCGTGGAAGAGGAACGCCTGGGGATCCTTGATGCGGTACTGGACGATGGCGGACACGAGCAGGAGGTTGCGGTCGCCGGTGAGGCTCTCTGCGGAGCGCGGGTCGACGCGTCGGCCGGTGGCCTGTTTGGCAAGGGTCATGCCGACCGCGACGCGCTTGCTCTCGAGCACTTTGATGCGGCTGACGCGGTCGAGCCCCCAGGGCAAACCCATGTGCAGGCCGGGCTGGCGCACGCGGGGCAAGGCCTTGCCGAAACGGCGCACGACCGCGCGCTCGTTCGTGCGCACCGCGTACACGCCCGTGGCCGCGTAGGCCACTGCAAGCCACGGCAGCCAGGCGAGCCAGCGGCGGCCGCGGTGGGGTTGGGAGGTGTTGGTCACAGCGTTCGGGGTCCCGCCTTTAGGCGGTCTGCGGGAAGATGGTTGATGGTTAATGGTTGATGCGGAGGAGTGGCTGAGCGTTTGGGCCATCAACCATTAGTGACTTAAGCATGAGGAACCGTCATGAAAAACAAGAAGTTGATTGGGTTCTCCGCCCAGGGTACTATCGGGACGAGGCGCTACGGGAGTTCGGCTTGCGGCGTGCAGGGCGCGGCGTGGCCCTTTGGAGTGCGGGGGCAGAGCGAAGCGGCGACCCCGCTTTTGCTCACCCTCGCCAACGCGTTCACGCACATCAACCGCTGTCGCAATCCAAAGCGCCGTCGCCGCCCGCCTTGCGGCGGGCTCTGCCGGCGCACTCCAAAAAAGCACGCCGCGCGTTCCGTTACGGTTGCGGGCGAAGCCCGCCTTGTCCATCACCTACTCTGCTCCGCCCTCACTTCGTCTTGCTCTGAGCCGCGCCAAGCGTCAGGTACTTGAACAACTCGGACTGGGCGGAGAGGAGGATGGTGGTCTTCTTGTCGAGGAACTTGCGGTAGGCTTCGAGGGTGCGGCTGAGCTTGTAGAATTCGGGGTCCTTCTCGTGGGCCTTGGCGAAGATGTGGATCGCGTCGGCCTCGGCTTGGCCCTCGATTTTCTTCGCTTCGGCCGCGGCCGCGTCGAGCATGATGCGGTATTGCTTGTCCGCGTCGGCTCGGATCTTCAGCGCCTGCTCCTCGCCTTGTGCGCGGTATTCCTTGGCGATGCTTTGGCGCTCGGTGCGCATGCGCTGGAACACGCTGTCCCGCACTTGAGCCGGCACGCCCACGCGCTTGATCCGCACGTCGGCGATCTCGATGCCGTAGGACTCCTTGGCGCGCTGGGCGCAACGCGTGGCCACGCCGTTGGGGCCGTTCATGATCTCGTCGAGCTTGTGCAGCTTCGGGTCCGTAGAGACAAACGCTTCGAGCGCGTGTTGGCCCACGGTGGCCGCGAGTTCCGACCAGACCATGTCGTGGAGGCGCGCCTCGGCGCCCGCGGCATCGTTCACTGCTTCGAGGAAAAGCTGCGGATCCACGACGCGCCAGCAGACGTACACGTCGAGGTCGAGAGGCTCCTTCTTGGCCGAGGAGAACTCCGACGGCTTGGGGTCGTAGATCTGGAGGCGGCGGTCGATGCGGATGGCCGACTGCCACGGCAGCTTCCCATGCAGGCCGGCTTGTGAGAACGTGTTCACGGCGCGGCCGAATTGCGTGACGATGACGAATTCCGTCTCGTCGACGAAGACGACGCTCCGGTAGAGCGCCGTGGCGGCCACGGCCGCGATGAGGAGGATCCATTTGGGTTTCATGTCAGTTTGAAAGGCGCTAAAGATCAGAGGCCACAGGGGCGATGGTTGATGGTTGATGGTTCATGGGCCGAGGGCGATTCCGCATGAACTATCCGCCCTTCTGCTACTCCTGGGCAGGGAACACGGGTTCGGCCAGTTCGGCCGGCGCGGGCTTGATGGTGAAGAGTTGCTTCGCACCCAAGTACAGGATCCGCCGCGCTCCCTTGGGTGCGCGGTCGATGATGATCTTCTTGCGGCCGGCGAGGACCTGCTCGATTGTTTCGAGGTAGAGGCGCAGGTCCGTGGTCTCTGGGGCGTCCGCGTGTGCGTCTGCGACTTTGATGAAGCGCTCCGCGGCGGCGGCCGCCAGCTCGACTCGGCCCTCGCGCATGGCCTCGGCCGCGCGCAGCGTGGCTTCAGACTCGCCGCGGGCCTTGGCCGCGCGTTCGTTTTGGTAGGCGGTCGCCTCGTTGATGCGCGACTCCTTATCTTCGAGCGCGCTGGTCACTTCACGGAACGCTGGCACGACTTCCATGGGCGGATGCACGTCGAGCAGGCACACGCGCTGCACCTCGAGGCCGCAGTCGAGTGCGGCGAGGGCGCGGGCCATGCGCGCTTTGAGCACGGCTTCGATGGCCGAGCGCTCTGTGCCGAGCACGGTGTCGATCGTGCGTTGGCTCAGTTCGGAGCGCAGCGCGGCTTCGGCCGTATTGCGCACGAGCGCGTCCCACTTGCTCTTGCCGGCGCCCATGCGCTCGCCTATGCGGCACACCGCGGCCTTCGCGTTGGCCACGCGATAGTGCACGGCGAGATTCACGTCTACGAGGTTCTCGTCGCCGGCCCAGACCGTGGCCTCTTCCTGCTGTTGCTCGATCTTGGCGTTGCGGTGCTGCACGTTCCATTCGTAGGCCGGCGGCTCCACCGTCGTGCCAGGCCGGGTGCGAAAGCCGACCTCGACGCGGCGCGTCTTCGCGACGCGCACGATACGGTGCTTGCCGAAGGGCGCGGGCAGGCGCACGTGCAGGCCCGGCGGCTCGGCTGCGTCCACGACCCTGCCGAAGTGCTGCACCACGGCCACTTCGCCGATGCGGACGACGTGCACCCCGCTGAGCAGGTAAAGCAGCAGGGCCCCGCCAGCGGCCCAGGCGAGCATGGGCCGCCACTTGGCCGCGAGCGCGCTGAACCGGGCGGCGGTCCGCTCGCGCCACTTGCTGAAGTCGAAGAGCAAGCGCATCGAGTTCATGACCACGACGAGCGAACTGGCCTGGTGCAGGACCGCGGCCCAGATGGGTGTGAGCCAACCCAGGGACGCGGCGGCCACTCCGAGCGCGTTGACGACGATCGCGAACGCGAAGATGTTCTGCCAGATCGTGCGCAGCGTGCGCCGGCCGAGCGCAATCGCATCCGCGAGCTTCGTTAGGTCGTCGCCGACGAGCACGAGGTCCGCGGCCTCGACCGCGATGTCCGTGCCGATGTTGGCGAGCGTGACTCCCACGTCCGCGGCCACGAGCGATGGGGCGTCGTTGATGCCGTCGCCGACCATCGCTACGGGGGCCGCTTGGCGCTGGATATCGCGCAGCGCTTCGAGCTTTTGGTCCGGCAGCAGCCCGGCGCGCACGTCGCGGATGCCCAGCCGTGCGGCCACGGCCTGAGCCGCGGCATCGTTGTCGCCGGTGAGCATGACGATGCGCTCGACGCCCAGCTTGCGGAGCGCGCGGATGGTTTGTTTCGACTCGTGGCGCACCGTGTCCTGCACTGCGATCACACCGACGAGGTGGCGGCCCTGTGCGACGTAGGCGAGTGTGCCGCCGGCCTGCGTCACCCGTGCGAGCCGTGCGTCGATGGCTTCTGGCACGGCCACCTCCGCGGCGGCCATGAAGCGCCAGTTGCCCACGCGGGTGACTTGGCCGGCCACGATTGCCTGCGCGCCTAGGCCGGGCTGTGCGGCGAAGTCTGTCGGCTCGGCGGTCGCGATGCCGTCGGCTTGTGCGCGCTCGACAATGAGTTGCGCGATGGGGTGCTCGGAGTTGCGTTCGACTGCCGCGGCCGCGCGCAGCACGTCGGCCTCCGCGTGGTTTGGGGCTGGGAAGACGTCCGTGATGCGCAGCTTGGCGAGGGTGAGCGTGCCGGTCTTGTCGAACACGACCGCCTTGAGCTTGCCCATGGATTCGAGCACGGCTCCGCCCTTGACGAGGATGCCCTTTCGCACGAGCCCACCGATGCCCGCGGCGACCGCGGTGGGCGTGGCGAGCACGAGTGCGCAGGGGCAGGCCACCACGAGCACGGCCACCGCGCGCATCACGTCCTTGGTGGCCCAGAAGGTGGCGCCTGCCGCGACAAGCACGATCGGCACGAAGAAGGTTGCGTAGCGGTCTGCAAGGCGCTGGGCCGGGGCCTTCGCGGCTTCGGCCTCCTCGACCAAGTGAATGACGCGATCGAGCGTGGTGTCCTCGCCGAGGCGTTCGACCGCGAGTTCCATCGCGCCGTGGAGGTTGATCGTGCCCGCGAAGACCTTGTCGCCGGGGGCTTTGTCCGCCGGCACGGATTCGCCGGTGATGGGGCTCTGGTCCACGGACGAGCCGCCACTGATCACGCAGCCATCGACCGGGATGCGGTCGCCCGGGCGCACGAGGACGACGTCGTCGGGCCGGATCTCCTCGACGGGCACGATGGTCTCGTCGCCGTTGCGCCGGACGCGCGCGTCTTGAGGCCGCAGGGCGAGGAGCTTCTCGATGCCGGACCGCGTGCGGCCGACCGCGAAGTCCTCGAGCGCCTCGCCGATGAGCATGATGAGGATGACTTCCGCGGCGACCGGGTATTGCCGGGTGAGCAGCGCCGCGATGGCTGCGAGCCCCACCGCGAGGTCGGCCGAGATCTTAAACCGCAGCAGCCCGGCGATGGCTTCGTAGAAGATGCCGAACCCGCCCACAAGCGTGAGCACCATGGCGAGGTCAAACCCGAACACCCTGGTGACCGTGCCGGTCAGGTACAGGGCGAGCCCGATCGCCACAAGGACCGTGACGGCGAGGTGCCGTTTGTGTGGGTTTTGGAGGATCTTGCGCAGCATGGGGCGAGCGGAGTTTCACGCAAAGGCAAGAAGGCGGTGGGCCAGGCCATCGTGCTGTGTGTTGCCTCTCAGGCGAGCAAAGCTCTGCGAGTATAGCATGCCCCGCTGTGCTTCGGAAGGCGCTCGATGGCCATCGCCATGCGGCCAGTGCGGTCTCGGTGCCGCGGGCTCGCGTTCATCCCTGCTGTGGTTCGGGCGGCGCCCCTTGGTCTGGGCCGGGTTCATTCGCCGGGGGCTCTGGTGCTCTGTCCCCTGGGGCATCTTCGGGCGGTGGATGTTCGTTGGGGTTTGGGCCGCGGGCCGGCTCGCCGGGTGCGTTGTCTGCCTTGGCCTCCGGAGGCGCTGCGCCACGCGCGTCCACGTTGGCCGGCTTTTCAGGCTGGGGCTCGGCGGGCGTATCCGGTGCATCGGCCGCGTCAGGTTTGGCATCGGGCAGGGGCTGATCGGGAGCGGCCACGTCGCCCGGCTGGAGGCTGGCTTTCGCGTTGCCCGGCCTGTCGGGACCCGGCGTTTCAGTTGGGGGCGTGTCGGTGGGGGGGGCGTTTGCGGGGCGGGACGTGTCGGCCGGGGGGCCAGGCGCCTCCGCCGGCTCCGGCTGCTCGCTTGGGACTTCGACGCCAGCGGGGTTGCTCGATGGCCGCGGCATGCCGGTGCTGCGGGGCCGATTGGGCACCTTGGGCGTGGGGGTGCCAATGGGTGGGTTTGCGGGCGGTTTCGGTTGTGGCTTCTCGCATGAGCGAACGGCGAGGATGATGGCGAGCGCCACCGCGCATAGGACCACGACGATCAGCGGTGTTTTGTTCTTCTTATCCATAGCCCTTACTCGCTTGTTGCGAACATGCGGAGCACACACACTACAACTCCATTGTACCTTCGGGCGCGCGGCCGTCAAACACAGCCGGCGCCCTCAGACGAGGTCCGCGTTCATCTGTCGCAGCCGTTCGAGCACTTCGTCCACCGTATCGACGAGCCGCCCTGGCTCGCGGCCCTGCGTATCGAGTTCGCGCAGGTCCATGAGGTCGTCGAACCACTCCGACCCGCGCAGGCGTCTCGCGGCGCGGCTGCCCAGCGTGCCGTCGTGCAGCTTGAGCGCGTGCATATGGTGCTCGATGAGGAATTTGGTGCGATCGGTCACCATCTCGGCGACGGCCTCCGCGCCGGCCGCGGCGTGGTCGCGTGGGTCGATGGCTTTGCCCGCGTCGTGGAGCAGCGCGGCCTCCGCGAACTCCACGTCCCATGGCCGTTCGCGTTCGGCCAACTCGAACACTTGAAGGCTGTGGTAGAGCGTGTCGCCCTCAGGGTGATGCACGGGGCCGCCTTTCACGCCCTCCAACGGTAGTAGTAAGAGCTTGAACATTTCGTAGCGGTCGACGACGTACGTGTGCCTGTCGAGTTCCGCGTCAAGGTCCACCTCCGGATGCTCGCGCTGGATCAACTCCTGGAGCCCTTGGACGCCGGTTTTCTCGATGGGCTTGCCGGTGATGGAGCTGCGGAAGGGGTAGCTGGCTTGGTCTTCGCGATACACGTTCAGTTCGACCTCGAACTTGCCGTGCACGTGCACGTGGGTGAAGACGCGTTCCTCGTTGAACTTGACGATGCGCTTGTATTCGGAGTGGTACGGGATGCCGAGCGCGTCGAGGCGCATGGTGACCGCGGAGAGGGAGTTGCTGAACACGTGGAGGTCGATGTCGGAGCCGTGACGGATGTGGCCGGTGTACACGCTGCCGTGGAGCTTGGGTCTGAGGTCTTCAAGCTCGCGCATGAGCCAAAGCGCGTGCACGCGCATGTCGGCCAGGCGTTCGGTGCGGCCGTCGCCCTCGTGGAGCGCGGCCAGCTTGAGGATCTCGTCGCGTATCTCCGCGTTGGACGGCAAGTCTTGGGGTTTGACGTTGCGGCCAAGCCGGCGCGTGGCCTTGCGCTTGGCGGTGTAGTACTCGGTCTCCTGCCGGAGGTACATCATCCTTGCGGCGTCCAATGCGATCTGCTTGCGGATGCGCGGGTCGGGCATGCTCAGTACAGCATTTCTTGAGTTCGTGTGGCACACACGCCAGTGCGCAAGGGCGGGATAGTGGAATGCTGGAAGGCTGGAATGTGCGCGCAGCCAACGCGGAGACGGATTTGCGGAACGCCGCTCTTGGCGCCGCGTCATTGGCACGAGGACAGGCGACTGGGTGTTGGGGCTGGCACCGGGGCTGCTAGTATAGCAGCGCCGCTGGCCGGTGCAATGCGCCCGCGCGTGGTGCGGGTGCGTAGGCCTGCACAGAATTGTTGGAGAATTCCTGTTGCAATCGGCGTCTGGTGTGCTATACTATGCGTCTCCCGCTATCGGTCTGAGGTGCTGCGAGGCGCGTGCGCGCGGCGATGCCAGATGGGCCTTTGGCGTGTGATCTTTGCCATCTGTGCTAGCGTAGCTCAATTGGTAGAGCAGCTGATTTGTAATCAGCAGGTTGAGAGTTCGAGTCTCTCCGTTAGCTCTCCAAGGTGAGCGCCCTTCTGGGCGGATTCCCGAGCGGTCAAAGGGAGCAGACTGTAAATCTGCTGGCGTCGCCTTCGGAGGTTCGAATCCTCCTCCGCCCACTTTGCTTCGAGCGCTAGTTTGGAGCGCCGCACCTGGCGATCCGCCTGGAGCTGCCGGGAGGCCTGGCCTCCAGCGGCGTCTGGCCCGCGGGTGTAGCTCAATGGTAGAGCCCTGGCCTTCCAAGCCAATCATGTGGGTTCGATTCCCACCACCCGCTTTTGGCAAAGCCGGCCTTGGCCGCGCCTGATCGCCGCGCGCCCGTGAGTCGGACGCTGGAGGGAGGTCGGCTGCCCGCGCCCGCGTGGGGGCGGAAAACGCTTGACAAGCCCCGGCGTTTCCTCTATATTGGAGCGCTTTTCCCCTGTGCGCCAAGGTTCGATGGTTGCCGGCGCTTCGAGCACTGCAGCGCAGGGCTGCTGACGACCGCGCTGCTGTGGCTCAGTGGTAGAGCACGTCCTTGGTAAGGACGAGGTCCTGGGTTCAAATCCCAGCAGCAGCTCCCGATCATCGTGCCATGCCAGGAGCGTGGTGCGGTGCCGAGTAGTCGGAAAGTCATTATTATCAAGTCTGTCGTTTCGCCAAGTCGCGCCCAGGGTTGCCTGGCGCGCATGCACTCATCAGGAGGTCCATCACCATGGCGAAGGAGAAATTCGAGCGCACGAAGCCGCACGTCAATATCGGCACGATTGGCCACATTGACCACGGCAAGACGACGCTGACCGCGGCCATCACCATGCGTCTGGCCCAGAAGGGCGGCGCGTCGGTGCGGTCGTTCGACTCGATCGACAACGCGCCCGAGGAGAAGGAGCGCGGCATCACGATCGCCGTGGCGCACGTCGAATACGAGACCGAGAATCGGCACTACGCGCACGTGGACTGCCCCGGCCACGCGGATTACATCAAGAACATGATCACTGGCGCGGCGCAGATGGACGGCGCCATCCTCGTGGTTGCGGCCGACGACGGCCCCATGCCCCAGACGCGTGAGCACGTGCTCCTGGCGCGCCAAGTCAACGTGCCCGCGCTCGTCGTCTTCATGAACAAGTGCGACATGATGGAAGACGAAGAGTTGCTCGAGTTGGTCGAGATGGAAGTGCGCGAGCTGCTCGACAAGTATGAGTTCCCCGGCGACGACATCCCGGTGATCCGTGGCAGCGCGCTTCAGGCGATGGAGGCCGAAGGCGCGGATGACGAGAAGTGCGCTTGCATCGACGAGCTGATGGCGGCGGTGGACGAGTATATTCCCACGCCTGAGCGCGACACGGACAAGCCCTTCATCATGCCCGTCGAGGACGTGTTCAGCATCAAGGGCCGCGGCACGGTCGGCACTGGCCGCATCGAGCGCGGTGTGGTGCACACGGGCGACGACGTCGAGATCGTCGGCATCACCGAGACGCGCAAGACGGTCTGCACCGGCGTGGAGATGTTCAACAAGACGCTGGACGAAGGCCAGGCTGGCGACAACGTCGGCATCCTCCTGCGCGGCGTGGAGAAGGACGAATTGGTGCGCGGCCAGGTCATCGCCGCACCGGGCACCATCACGCCTCACACGAAGTTTGAGGCCGAGGTGTACGTGCTGACGAAGGAGGAAGGTGGCCGCCACACGCCCTTCTTCGATGGCTATCGTCCGCAGTTTTACTTCCGCACCACGGACGTGACAGGCAACGTCAAGCTGCCCGAAGGCACCGAGATGGTCATGCCTGGTGACAACGTGACGGTCACGGGCGAGTTGATCACGCCGATCGCGATGGACGAAGAACTTCGCTTCGCCATCCGCGAAGGCGGCCGCACCGTGGGCGCTGGCGTTGTGACCAAGATCATCGAGTAGGCGTAAACCGCCGCAGGACCGAGCCATGAGAGAAGCATTCTCACTCGAGTGCGAAAAGTGTAAGACCCGCAACTATCGCACGACTCGCGAGGCGCGGAACACGCCGAAACTCGAGATGAAAAAATATTGCAAAGTGTGCCGATCGCACACCGTGCACAAAGAGCGGAAACGCTAGGCGTCGCTCCCGCCGCCCCAACTTGGCAGGACGCGCCCGTAGGTCTGTAGCTCAATTGGCAGAGCACCTGATTCCAAATCAGGCGGTTGGGGGTTCGACTCCCTCCAGACCTGCCGACGATACTGCTAGGCCGTCTCGGCGCTTCGGTTGCCGGGTGTGGCCAGCGGTGGGCGGGGCGTAGGTCCTCGGCGATGGAGATCGCCGGGCCTTCTGACTCGCATCGTGCAACGGCTGGAGACGTTCGGCGGGCGCGTGGCTTGCACCCCCTTCCTCTGGGGGCTGTGCGCCCTGGCCCGAAAAGGATCCGCTATGGCCCTGGAACTTTACAAGCCCAACCAAGGCGTGTACGCCCGCGCGGTCTCCGGCGTCAGCGGCGGCATTATGGCCGTGTTCGGAGCGTACCAGCTCCACCAGACGCTGATCGACCTGCCGCCGCTTTCGCCGGGCGCCCGTTTCGTCGTTGAACTCAACTGGGGCCTGGCGATCGCGCTGGCCGTGTTTGCGGTTATCGGCGGCCTCGTGGCCCTCATCGTCACGGGCGCGGCGCTTGGCATCAAGAAAGTCGACCGCTTCAGCAAGGCGTCGGTGGATTTCCTCATCGAAACTGAAGCTGAACTGAAGAAGGTCTCGTGGCCGAACCGGGAAGAACTCACCGGCTCGACCTTTATCGTTGTGTTCGTCACGATTATCCTCGGCCTCTACATCGTGAGCGTGGATTTTGTCGTGTCGAGCTTCATGCGCAATTTCGGCATCCTTTAGGGGGCGCCTTGTGCCTCTAAACTGGTACGTGCTCCGAGCCCAAGTCGGTCGAGAAGACCGCATCAAAGACACCCTGGAGAAGCGAATTGCGGCCCAGGGCATGGAGGCGAAGATTCCGCGCGTGCTCGTGCCAAGCGAGAACGTGTCGGAGATCAAAGGCGGCCAGAAGCGCGTGAGCGAGCGCAAGATCTACCCCGGCTACATCATGGCCGAGATCGACGTCGCCGACAATGGAGAGGTTCCGGACGACGTGTGGTTCCTCATCCGCGAAACGCCGGGCATCGGCGACTTCGTCGGTGGCCGGCGCAAGCCCACGCCGATGCTGCCCCGCGAGGTGGACAAGCTGCTGGGTGAGGTGCAGAAGAAGGAAGAAGAGCCGCGGCTGAAGATCAACTTCAACGTCGGTGACAGCGTCCGTATCAAGGAAGGTCCGTTCCTGAACTACGATGGCATCGTCGAAGAGGTCATCGCGTCCAAAGGCACGGTGATCGTAAACATTAAGGTGTTCGGCCGGGCCACGCCGGTCGAACTCGAATACTGGCAGATCGAGCCTGTGTAAAACCGCCCCTCCCCTTGCGGGCATAGGCTGAGAAGGACACGCCCCGATGGCTAAGCAAATAGCAGCAAAGATCAAGCTTCAGGTGCCCGGCGGTCAGGCCAACCCGGCCCCGCCCGTGGGCCCCGCGCTCGGCCAGCACGGGGTGAACATCGGCGAGTTCGTGACGCGCTTCAACGCGGCCACGCAAGACAAGCAAGGCGTCATCCTGCCGACCATCATTACGGTCTACGCAGACAAGTCGTTCGATTTCATCACCAAGCAGCCTCCGGCCGCCGTGCTCCTGAAACAGGCCGCTGGCATCGCCAAGGGCTCACCGGAACCGAACAAGGAAAAGGTCGCCAAGATCACCCGGGCGCAGCTCGCGGAGATCGCCAACACCAAGATGCCCGACCTGAACGCGTCCGACGAGGAGCATGCCATGCGCGTCATGGCCGGCACGGCGCGTAGCATGGGCATTGAGATCGAAGACTAACCCGGGCCACGCCGCCCGGCCTGACGCTGGAACGCAGACCATGGCAAAGAAAAGCAAACGCTACAACGACGCGAAGGCCAAGATCCCGGCCGATGAGAAGCTCCCGGTCGCAGAAGCCGTGAGCGCGCTCAAGAGCTTGGCTAAAGCCGCTTTCGACGAGACGGTCGAGATCGCGATCAAGCTCGGCATCGACCCCAAGCAATCGGACCAGAGCGTGCGCGGCTCCTTCGCGCTGCCCAAGGGCACCGGCAAAGACGTGCGCGTCATCGTGTTCGCCGAGGGCGAGAAGGCCCAGCAGGCGCTCGAAGCCGGCGCCATCGAAGCCGGCTCCGAGGAGCTGGCCAAACGCATTGAGGGCGGCTGGCTCGACTTCGACGTGGCGATTGCATCGCCCGACATGATGCGCCACGTGGGCAAGCTGGGCCGCATCCTTGGCCCCCAAGGCAAGATGCCCTCGCCCAAGTCCGGCACCGTCACGCCCGATGTGGCGACCGCGGTCTCGGAGTTCAAGGGCGGCAAGATCGAGTTCCGCAACGACAGCTTCGGCAACGTGCACGCCGTCATGGGCAAGCTGTCTTTTCCGGAAGAGGACTTGGCCGCCAACATCAACGCGTTCGTTGGCCACATCATTTCGATCCGGCCCGCCGCGGTCAAGGGCACGTTCATTGAGAAGGCGGCCATCTCTGCTACCATGAGCCCGTCGGTGCGGCTCGCCCTCTAAGCGGCCCGACCGGCGCACACAAGGACGAACGATGTCGAAAGCTGTCAAAGAGATGATGACCCAGGAACTCACGTCCTTTTTCGAGGACATGGGCGACTGCCTGGTCGTGAACTACCAAGGCCTGCCCGTGCCGGAAACGGACGAGGTCCGCGCGGCGCTTCGGCAGGCTGGCCTGAAGATGAAGATGGTCAACAATGCCATGGCAGGGCGCGCGCTGGACCGCGTCGGTCTGGCGGACGTGTCGAAGCTGCTCGACGGTCCGTCCGCGTTCCTGGTCGGTGGCGATGGGCCGGTGGAAGCTGCGAAGGCGTTCACCGACCTGATGAAGAAGCGGCCGGCGCTGCAACTGCGCGGCGCGTGGGTCGAAGGCGCCCTGCTCGACGCGGAGCAGGTGAAAGACCTGGCCAAGATCCCGCCCCGCGAGGTGCTGATTTCGCAGATCATGGCCGGCATCCAGGGCCCGTTGAGCGGCCTCGCTGGCGTGCTGTCTGGCGTGCACCGGAAGCTGGCCATGGTTGTGAAAGCCGTGGCTGAGCAGAAGGGCGGCGGCGAGGAGGCCGCGGCGTCCGACGTGAGTTGACCCTTGGCCGGGGCGGCGGCCTCGCCGCTGCCTGGCTCCAGCGATACAAGTTCCAGTTATCCCTTTCTACCTCGCGAGTTCGGCAGGGCTTGGAGCCCGGGCATTGGGTCCGGGTACGCGCGAAGCGAGGCCCATCGGACCCAATGGAGAAGATCAATGGCAGATGAAGAGAAAAACGAAGACGGCGCGGATGCCCCTGAGGCCAGCGCTCCCGAGCCCACCGAGAAGGTGACGGCGATGCTCGACGGCGTGAAGGATCTCTCGCCCGAAGAGAAGCGCTCCCTGGTGCTTGAGGTCGTGGCCGGCCTGACGATGATCGAGGCGTCGGACCTGGTCAAGGACTTCGAGGCGAAGTTCGGCGTGAGCGCCGCGGCTATGGCTGTGGCCCCCGCGGCCGGCGGCGCGGCCGGCGGCGAAGATGCCGGCGAAGCCGAGGAGGAAAAGACTTCCTTCGACGTTATCCTCAAGGAGGCCGGCGGCCAGAAGATCAAGGTCATCAAGGTTGTGCGCGCCGAGACTTCGCTCGGGCTCAAGGAGGCCAAGGCCCTCGTGGACGATGCCCCCAAGCCCGTGAAAGAAGGCCTGTCCAAGGACGACGCTGAGAAGCTCAAGGCCACTCTTGAAGAGGTCGGCGCGGTCGTGGAAATTGTGTAGCCGCGCGCCGGCTGCCTGTCCTCTTACGACGCGCCCGCCCGCACCGCATGGTGCACGGGACAGCCTGTTGGATTGACCTGCCGCCCGACCGGGACGAGAAGTGCAAGCTTACTCGGCTCCGGTCAGGTGCGCGTTATGGCCCCGCGCCATTTCCGCCAAACGTTGGCCCCTATGCACCGCGCCAGCGACCGACGCGCACGCAGAGAATCGACGCCCCCATGCGAATTCGGAACTACGGCAAAGTCGAGGATGGGCTAGATGTCCCGGATCTGGTTGAACTCCAGATTGGGCGCTACCAGCAATTCCTCCAGGCCGACGCGGCGCCCGATCAGCGACAGCCCGTCGGTATCGAAGGCGTATTCCGAGAGGCGTTTCCCATCGTCAGCCGGGACGGCGCCGTCAGCCTCGACTACGTGAGCTACGACTTGAGCCGGCCCAAGCACTCGCCCGACGAGTGCCGCAAGCTCAAGCTCACCTACGGCTTCCCGCTGCGCGTACGCTTCCGGCTCAACAAAGAACAGCCGGTCGAGGAAGAGATCCACATCGGCAACGTGCCGGCCATGATCGGCAGCGGCGAGTTCATCATCAACGGCGCCGAGCGCGTCATTGTGACTCAGCTCCACCGCTCGCCCGGCGTGGACTTCATCGAAGAGGCCGTCGGCCCCACCCAGAAGGTCTACACCTGCCGCATTATCCCAGAGCGCGGCAGTTGGATCGAGCTTCAAGTCTCTAAAAAAGACATACTCGAGACCCGCATCGACCAAGGCGGCAAGCTGCCGGCCACGTTGCTGCTGCGGGCCATGTCGCCCGACCTCTCGACGAACGAAGATATCCTCAAGCACTTCTACGGTTGCGAGCCGCTCAGCGTGGCCCAAGGCGAGCCGATCGAACACATCGCCGGCCGCCGAGTCGTGGCCGACATTGTGGACCAAAACTCCTAGACGGTGATACTCGCCGCCGGGCAGCCAATCCCCCAACAGCTTGCCCTGCTCATGGTCGAGTCGAACCTCGAGACCATCGAAGTCCTCGCGGCCGACATCGATCCGCTCATTCTCAACACATTGGAGCAAGACCCCTCCGTCTCGCACGAAGAGGCGCTGCTGCGGCTCTACGTGCGCACCCGGCCGGGGTTGCCGCCCAACCTCGACCGCGCGCGGCAGGCGTTTTACGACCGGTTCTTCGACCCCAATCGGTACCGCATGGGTCCGGTGGGCCGGTTCCGCATGGACCGCAAGCTCGGCACGGACGCGGGTGCGGACGAACTCACGCTGCGCCTCGAAGACTTCGTGGCCTGCGTGCGCTATCTCTTCAAGCTTCGGCAAGGCGAAGGCGAGCCCGACGACATCGACCACCTGGCCAACCGGCGCCTCCGCACCATCGACGAGTTGGCGTGCGATGAGTTGCGCCGCGGCCTGGCGCGCATGCGCCGCACCGCGGTGGAGCGCATGGACGTGCGCGACGTCGAAGGGCTCGCGCCGCACGACTTGGTGAGCACCCGCGTGATCGCATCGGCGCTCGACGATTTCTTCGGCCGAAGCGAACTGTCGCAGGTCGTCGACCAGACCAACCCGCTGGCCCAGCTCTGCAACGAGCGCCGGCTGAGCGCGCTCGGCCCTGGCGGCCTGAATCGCAGACGCGCCGGCTTCGAAGTGCGCGACGTGCACACCTCGCACTATGGCCGCATCTGCCCCATCGAGACGCCGGAAGGCACCAACATTGGGCTCATCTCGTACCTCAGCGTCTTCGCCGCGGTCGACGAGTTCGGCTTCATCACCACGCCGTACCGCCGTGTGGTCGACCGCGCGCTGACCCCCGACGTGGATCACCTGCGCGCGGACGACGAAGAACGGGCGGTGATCGCCACGGCCGACGTGGCCGCGGGCGATGGCCGGCTGGAGAGCGACCAAGTGCTCGTGCGCACCCACGGCGAGTTCACCGCGCTGCCGGCAGGCGACGTGTCGTACATTGACGTGTCCCCCAAGCAGGCCGTGGGCGTATCCGCGAGTCTGATCCCATTTCTGGAACACAGCGACGCCAACCGCGCGCTCATGGGCTCGAACATGCAGCGCCAAGCCGTGCCCTTGCTCACGACCGAGCCGCCCGCGGTCGCGACCGGCATGGAGCGCGCCGTTGCACAGAATTCCGGTATGGTCGTGAAGGCCAAGTGCGCCGGGCGCGTCACCCATGTGGACGCGGACTCGATCGTGGTCGACGACGTGGACGAATACCGCCTGCGCAAGTTCGACCAACTCAACGAAGGCGCGTGCTTGAACCAACGCCCGCTCGTCAAGCCTGGCGACTACGTGCAAGCCGGCCAGATCATTGCGGACGGCGCCTCCACCTGCGACGGCGAACTGGCCCTCGGCAAGAACGTGCTGGCCGCGTTCATGACGTGGGACGGCTACAATTTTGAGGACGCGATCATCATCTCCGAGCGCCTCGTCAAGGAGGACCGCTACACGTCGATCCACCTGGCGGTGTTCGAGTCCGCGGCCCGCGAGACGCGCATCGGCGAGACGCGGATTGCCCCCCAGGAGTTCACCCGCGACATCCCCAACGTGTCGGAGAAGGCGCTGGCCAACCTCGACGAGGACGGCATCGTGCGCCCGGGCACGTACGTGGAGCCGGGCGATATCCTCGTGGGCAAGGTCTCGCCCAAGGCGCGCACGGAGCTGTCACACGAAGACAAGCTGCTTCACGCGATCTTCGGCCGCGCGGGCGAGGACGTGCGCAACGACTCGCTCGTGGCGCCGCCGAGCGTGGAAGGCGTGGTCGTGCACACGGAGATGTTCGAGCGCCGCCTCAACATCGAGCCCGAGGAAGAGCGTCGGCGGATCGAGGAGATCGAGCACGCCTGCAACGCGGAGGTGGCACAGGTTTTCCTCGCCATGCTTCGCCGGCTGGAGACGGTTCTTGGCGAACGCCCCAAGTATCAGTTCTCCCAAGCGCCGGTGCTTGGCGAGGGCGACGAGCCGTTCGTGGACCGCGTGCTCGCCGCGGAGGCGCGCTTCGACGTTTCGGGCTTGGCTGGCGTGACGGAGGCCAACCGAGGCCAAGTGGCCGATACGGTCGCTCGCTTCCGCACGAAGATGCAAGACCTGCGCGACCAGGCCGACCGGCAGTGCCACCGCATTCGATTTGGCGACGAGTTGGGCCGCGGCGTGCTCCGAATGGCGCGCGTCGTGGTGGCCACCAAGCGCACGCTCGCGGTGGGCGACAAGATGGCCGGCCGGCACGGCAACAAGGGCGTCATCGCCCGCGTGGTGCCGGAGGAAGACATGCCGTTCCTCGCGGACGGGACACAGGTGGAGATTCTGCTCAACCCTCTCGGCGTGCCGTCACGCATGAACCTCGGCCAGATTTTTGAAACCCACCTCGGCTGGGCCGCGAAGGCGCTGGGCTTCCGCGCGGTCACGCCCGTCTTCGCCGGCGCTACCGAGCAAGAGATCCAGAACACGCTTGCCGAAGCCGGGTTGCCGACGACCGGCAAGGCCCAGCTTTTCGATGGGCGCACCGGCGAGCCGTTCGAGCAAGACGTGACCGTGGGCTACATCTACATGATGAAGCTCCACCACCTCGTGGACGAGAAAATCCACGCCCGCGCGACGGGCCCCTATTCGCTCGTGACGCAGCAGCCCCTGGGCGGCAAGGCCCGGGCCGGCGGCCAGCGTTTGGGCGAGATGGAGGTGTGGGCTATCGAGGCCTACGGCGCGGCGTACCTGCTCCAAGAACTGCTGACGGTCAAGAGCGACGACGTGGACGGCCGGACGCGCATGTTCGAGGCCCTGGTCAAGGGCAAGAACACGCTGCTTGCCGGCACGCCTGTGTCCTTCGATGTGCTCATGACCGAAGTGCGAGGCCTGGGCCTCAATATCGATTACGAGCGCAACGGCAGAGCCCGGCTCGGCGGCGGACAGGCCGCGGTGCTGGGCGGGGCCCGTGGCGCGTGAGTCAGTGAGTGTAGTAATCAGTAATCAGTAGAGCCACTTGCAAAACCCCAGTTGTCCTACCGGTGCTGTGGCGCCGCAAGCCGGCGATGTCGCGTTTGTAGTAGGCCCGTGAGGGCCTTCCGCTCGGGTGGCGAATCGCCATCGGCGCAGAGGGCGCCCTGACGGTCGCCA
>JAJRTI010000051.1 GCA_024278415.1 Planctomycetota bacterium
GTTGCGGTCCTCCCAGTAATCCACGATGTCCTGCGGCACTTGTCCGCGCAGGTAGCCGCGGCGATGCGGGTACTCGCCTACGTAGATGCCGTTCTCGCCGACGCCGAGTTCGACGAACACGGGCATGGCGCCGGGCGTCTCGGAGATCGAGCCGGCGAGCTTGTCGTGGGGCCGGATGTAGAGCCGCGTGGTGCGCAGGTGCTCGCGCAGGGCCATGGCCTTGAGCATGATCCACGGCGCGCCCTCGTTCGCCTGCCACACGCGCGTGAACGCGCGGGCTCGCTCGAGGCCGACGGCCACCGGCGAGTCGAGGATATCCTTGCGAAGCGCGAGCATGGCAGAGGAATCGTGATGTTGTGGGAGTTGCATGTGCGTGGATGGGAAGCGAAAGTGACAGGCAACCGTTTTGTTGAGTTTAGCCGAGACGCGAGACCACAGCAAGAGACCGAGACAGGAGTTTCCCTATGAGATTTGCTGATTCGATCGGCAGACTCCGCTGGCTTGTAGCAGGGCCATTCATGGCCCGTCAGCAACGCTGAAAAACGGGCGATGAATCGCCCTACTACAAAGGCCCCGCGCGTCCCGCACGGCCCCCCGTGTACATGACAATCGTTGTAAGAGACCGGCGACGCCATGCTTGCGATAGGACGGGTGGAAATTCTGGGGAAACTCATGACATCGGGCAATTGACAATGCGCCTGAAGTCTCGGTATGCTGGGCGCTTTTGATACGCCTATGGACGCCGCCGTGAGGCCACGCAGCTTAGGGAGCATCCCGTGAGCAAGTTCGCCGTCATCAGCGATCTGCACGCCAATCTCGAAGCGCTTCAAACCGTGCTCGCCGAGATCGACGAGCAGGGCATCGAGGACATCGTGTGCTTGGGCGACATCGTCGGCTATGGCGCCGACCCCGCCGCGTGTGTGAAGATCATCCGCGACCGCGAGATGATCTGCATCCAGGGGAACCACGACCGGCAGATGACCGGCGAAATTGAGGAGGGCACGCGCGACTACGCCATCGAGGCCCTCATGTGGACGCGCAAGCAGTTGAGCGACAGCGACGTCCAGTATCTGCTCGGGCTCCCCGAGTCGCTGCCGCTGGCCGGAAGCTTCCTGTTCTGCCACGGCTCGCCTCGGGACCGCGACGAATACATCGTGCACATTGGCGGCATGAAGGCGAATCTCCAGTTCCTGCGGGAGAGCCACCCCGAGGTGCTCGTCTGCTTCTTCGGCCACACCCACCTGCCATCCATCATTGGCGGCGACCTCGCGGTGCAGGAGCTTACGGAGACCGAGGTGTTCCGCCTCGACCGCACGGCCACGTACCTCATCAACCCGGGCGGTGTGGGCCAGCCGCGCGACAAGTGCCCCAAGGCGTCCTTCGTCACCTTCGACCGCGAGGCCTGGACGATCACCTTCAACCGGCTCGAATACGACGTGGAGACCGCGCGGCGGAAAATCATGGACGCGGATCTGCCACGCAAGCTGGCCGAGCGGCTCGTTTTCGGCTACTGATTCCTCCCCCCCCCCGCCGACCCCATTCCTCATGCATCGTCGCCTACTAGAAATTCCGCTCCCCAACGGGGCATACATGCCCATCTACTCGTACGGCGCGATGCTGGTGGTGGGTTTCCTCGCCGCCATCTGGCTGGCGCGGCGCCGAGCGGGGGCGCTGGGACTCGACCCGGAAATCTTCGCGGACATCGGCGTGCGCGCGATGATCGCCGGCGTGGCCGGGGCCCGGCTGTTCTACGTCATCGAGAACTTCAAAGACTTCTGGCCGCACCTCTATCGAGGGCTGTTCATCTGGCAGGGCGGGCTCGTATTCTATGGCGGGTTCTTGGCGGTCGTGCCCGTGCTGGCGCATTACGTCAGGAAGCACAACCTGCCCGTGGCCAAGCTTTTCGACGTGTGCGCGCCATCGCTCGCGGTCGGGCTCATGTTCGGCCGAATCGGGTGCTTCCTCAACGGCTGTTGCTTCGGGGATCGATGCAGCCCAAACATGCCGTTCGCGGTGCGGTTCCCGAAGGTCGTGCACCGAGGCATACTCGAAGGCAGCCCGGTGTATCTCCACCATCTCAACAAGGGCTGGATCACGCGGGCGGCCACTTGGTCTCTGCCCGTGCACCCGACGCAACTCTACTCATCCGCCTGCGCGCTGGGCCTTTTCCTGTTTCTCAACTGGTACTATCCGCAACGCAAGCGCGACGGGGACGTGGCGCTGCTGTTCGTGCTCATCTACCCGGTCTACAGGTTTATCATCGAGTGGCTGCGCGACGACAATGCGCCCTGGTTCACTGGGCTGACTCCGTCGCAGAACATTGGGGTCGTAGTCTTCGCCATCGCGCTGGTGCTCTGGATCCGGCGCTGCCGGCAGATTCGGGCGGAGGCGGGGATGGAGGCGGGGTAGGGTTGCGCGCCGGCGCCGTGTATCTTGAGGAGCGGCCCTCCGGGTGATAGCATGTGCCGGGCCTCCGCGGCCGGCGAGGAGCGGATCGGGCCGGCTCGAAATCGAACGATTCAACTTCGTCGCTCCGGGCGCGGTATAGTTAGCCGGCGTAACGTGCACACACAGCGCGGCCGCGGGACCGTCTGCCCCTCATCGGCCACGGCGCTCGCCCCGCGTGCGCCAGCATGCGGGCGGGGCGTCAAGCAGCGATTCACCGATCGCCCGGATTCTGGCGAATTCGGCTACCGCGCCCGAAGGGCCAGCCCCTTCCAGACGACGCGGCAGGGGAAGCGCGGGCACTTGCGCCCGTAGTCGGCAATCACCGCTCCACTGGGCGAGCCCAGCGGAGGCGGGAAGCGCGTATACATCGTGAGCACGCGCAGCGACGCCTCGGCGGTTTGAGGCGAAGCTTCGCTAAACGCTTGCGGACGGCCACGTCCGTGGCACAATGATGGGGACGCCCGCGCCCCCTTGGGTTCTTCGAGAAAGGACGGCAACACGCATGAATCCGCAACTTCAGGCGCTACGCAGCAGGGAAGCAGCCGTGGGCGTCATGGGCCTCGGCTACGTTGGCCTGCCCGTGGCCGTCGCCATGGGCAGGAAGTTTCGCGTCATCGGCTTCGACGTGAACGGGGAGCGCATCGGCGCACTTCAGCAGGGCATCGACCACACACGCGAGGTGCCCCCCGAAGCATTCGCAGAGACCGACGTCGAGTTCACCGACAACCCCGACCGCCTGTGCGAGGCAGGCTTTGTCATCATCGCGGTGCCCACGCCTATCGATGAATTCAAGCAGCCCGATCTCAGCATCGTCGCCGCGGCCTGCCGCACCGTGGGCCGCCACCTGCGCCGTGGCGCGATCATCGTGCTCGAGTCGACCGTCTACCCCGGCGTGACCGAAGAGTTCTGCGCGCCGATCATCGAGCAAGAGTCCGGCATGGAATGCGGCGTCGGATTCAAGATGGGTTACTCACCGGAACGCATCAACCCCGGCGACAAGGAGCACACGTTCGAGCGCATCGTCAAGGTCGTGTCCGCGCAGGATGAAGACGCGCTGGAGACCGTCGCCGGCGTGTACGGCGACGTGGTCGAGGCCGGCATCCATCGCGCTCCGACCATCAAGACGGCCGAGTCGGCGAAGGTGATCGAGAACACGCAACGCGACCTGAACATCGCGCTCATGAACGAACTGGCCTTGATCTTCCATCGCCTTGGCATCGACACCCAGGCCGTGCTGGAGGCGGCCCGAACGAAGTGGAACTTCCTCCCCTTCACGCCGGGCCTCGTGGGCGGCCACTGCATTGGCGTCGATCCCTACTATCTCACGTTCAAGGCCGAGGCCGCCGGCTATCACCCACAAGTCATCCTCTCGGGCCGCCGCGTCAACGACGGCATGGGCGATTACGTCGCGCAACGGATCGTGAAGGAACTCGTGAAGCTCGGCAGCGTGAGTGACGGACTGCCCGTGAACGTGCTCGGACTCACGTTCAAGGAGAACGTGCCGGACATCCGCAACACGAAGGTCGTCGACATCGTACGAGAGCTGGAGTCCTTCGGCCTTGCCGTCCACGTCCACGATCCCCAGGCCGACCCTGAGGAGACGATGCACGAGTACGGCATTGCGCTGACCCCGTGGGACGCGCTGCCGCGGGCGGCGGCGATCGTCCTTGCCGTCTCGCACGACGAGTTCCGTTCGCTCACGCCGCAGGATCTGATCGATCGCATGGCCGAGAAAGCGCTCCTCGTGGACGTGAAGGGCGTGTTCTCGCCTTCGGACTTCGCCGACAGCGGCGTGCGATACTGGCGGCTGTGACTGTTGCCGGGGGACATGGATTCCGGGACCACATGACACCATAGGCGGAATGCTCCTTGGCCGCTGCTGCCAAGAAGCGGGCACGCGAGACCTCACACGCAACGACACGGCGAAGCCATGGCCCACATGTCACGCAGGGATGGCGCGATCTTGCTTTTGCTCAGCGTTGTCTGCGCGTCGGCCAACGTGACCAAAGCGGTCCACATCGACGATGCTTGCTACCTCGAGATCGCCCAAGCCATTCTCGCCGATCCGCTCCACCCCATGCGGGGCCAGTTGAACTGGGACTACCAGACGGCGACGCCGATATGGCGCACGAACCAGCCGCCCCTTTTCTTCTACCTCCAGGCGCTGGTCATGGCGGGGTTCGGGGATTCGGAGTTGGCTCAGCACCTGCTCATGGCCGTCATCTCGGCCGCGGCGATTGGCGCCTTCTATCTGCTCGCGACGCTGTTTGTCGCCGCGCCGCGGGGCTTGGTCTTGAGCGCGATGTTCGCGTTGGGGCCAGCCTTCCTGCCGGGACAAAACCTCATGGTCGACGTGCCTCTCGTGGCGCTCTGGCTCGTGTTCTTCTGGGCGCTCTGTTCGGCCCCCGGCGCGGAGGGATACGGTCGGTACTGGATCGCGGCCGCGGCCATGACAGCCGCTCCCTTGATCAAGTATACAAGCCTCGTCCTCCCTGTCATTTTCTGCGCGGCCCTGGTGCTGCGGCGCCAATGGAAGTGCCTCTGGTTCCTGGTGTTCCCGCTATGCGGCTTGGCCGCGTGGTCCCTCTTCAACTACTTCGACTATGGCGGGATTCACCTGTTGAGCCGGCGAGTGCAACCGTTCGCCATGGACCGCGTCATGAACGGGGTGGTCTCCGTGGCCGCGGGGATCGGCGCGGTGGCCCCGTTTAGCATCATGTTCCTATCGCCGCGGATCATGAGGCGCACCGGGATATGGCCCTTGGCCACCGGGACGATCTTCGGCGTGGCGATACTGTTCGTGGCGCGCGGCCATCCGAAGTGCCCCTGGCCGGTGGCGGGCTTCTGGGGAGCATTCGCGGGCAATGGCGTGTTCGTGTTGGCGCTCGCCTGCCGAAGCGTCGCGGCCGAACTGGCCCGCGGCTGGCGGAGTGAGCGTGCGTGGCAGTACGCGGTCCTGCTTCTGTGGCTTGCAGGGACTCTGGGTTTCACTATCCTGTTCTCGCCGTTCATGGCCGTTCGGCACATCTTGCCGGCCATCCCGCCCCTGCTGCTCTTGCTCGGCCACGGCCTCGGCCGGCTGGCCTCTCCGCGTTGGACCGCGCTCGCGCTCATCGCCACGGCCGCGTTGGGAGGCGCGCTGGCGCTGTCGGACTACGAGTACGCCGACGTCTATCGCCGAGACGCCAGCAAGATCGCGAAGTCGCTCCCGCCCGGCCGGAACGTGTGGTTTACGGGGCACTGGGGGTGGCAATGGTACGCGAAGAAGGCGGGAATGAGGCAGTACGACCGGCGTCGGCCTGGGTTTGTCAAGGGCGACTACTTCGTCGTGCCCTCGCTGCCCGGCTCGGTCATCGCCCCCCGCCATCGCAAGACGCTGAAGCTCGTGTCCACGCTAGTAGAGAAGGGGGGCGCGGCAACCCGATTCCGCACCATGACCCAAACGCCTGGCGGCGGGTACTACGGGTACTCGTTCGAGTCCAGACACCTGCCGTGGATTTTCCTCACCACCCCTGAGCCCCTCGAGACGTTTTATGTCCTTGTCGTTGCCGGGCGCCCCGGCCACTAGTGTAAATCTCGCAACAACATCTTGTCGATACGCTCCGTTGTGGAGTGCGCCGGCTTGACGGCGCTTTGGCTGGCAGCGCGTAGCGCTGCTTTGCATCCGCACACGCGCGATCCGTTCGCCAGCCACAGGCGAAAAGCTGAAGCGGCGTTCCCGCACATGCGGGAACGCACTCCACGTGGGCGGCGGCGCAGCCGTCCCTTTTTCGCAGCGAAGTCTGCGAAAAAGCGTAGCGCCTTAGCGCAAATCTCGGGACAACATCTTGTCGGTGTTCTGTCACCCTCCTACTCTTAGGCCCTTAGCGCGAATCTCGCGACAACATGTTGTCGATGCGCTCCGTTGTGGAGTGCGCCGGCTCGACGGCGCTTTGGCTGGCAGCGCGTAGCGCTGCTTTGCATCCGCACACGCGCGATCCGTTCGCCAGCCACAGGCGAAA
>JAJRTI010000735.1 GCA_024278415.1 Planctomycetota bacterium
CGCGGCGTCGCCGCTATCGATCCAGCCCTACCCGGCCGACGGCGCGGACACGGCCCAGAACCCGCCGGACCTGCGCTGGCGGCCGGAGGTGTTCGCGGACACGTACGACCTCCAGCTCTGCCAACGCGCCGACTTCACCGGCCCCACGCTGCTCACGTTCGAGGGCCTGCGGTACAACTGCTTCAACCTCGACAGACCGCTCGCGGAAGGCGCGTGGTATTGGCGTTACCGCTTCGATGCTATGGGAGGCTTGAAGTCTGAGTTCAGCAAGCCGCGGCGCTTCCGCATCGGCCCCGGCCTGCCGGTGTTCACGCTGCCGGCCATGGATGAGATCCGCAAGCGTCTGGGCCAGCAGCACCCGCGGCTGTACGTCAACGCGAAATCGCTGCCGGCGTTCCGCGCGCGGCGGCTCGGCGAGATGAAGGCGTGGTGGGCGACGTTCCAGCGCCGAGTCGAGAGCCGCATGAAGCAGGAGCCCGCGGCCGAGCCGGTCGACTGCGACCTTCGCAAGCTCCCGCGGCCGCTCGACATGAACTACTTCAAGTTCGACACCAAGCTGCGCCGCGCCGCGGGCCAAGTCGCGGCCGGGGTGTGGGAGCCGGCGTTCGCCTATCTCGTGAGCGGCGAGCGCCGATACGCAGACGCCGCGAAGAAGTACCTGCTGCACCTCGCGAAGTGGGATCCCAAGGGAGCGACGAGCTTCGGGTCCAACGACCAGGTTTTCCGCAGTCTGCTCATCAACTCCGCGATGGCGTACGACTGGATCCACGACACGCTCACGCCCGACGAACGCCGCATCGTGCAGGAGGCCGTGGCCGCGCGCGGGCGGATCATGTTCCGCAAGTACGCGGACGGCCACCGCATTCTCAACCGTCCCTACGACTCGCACGGCCAGACGAACATCGGCTTCATGGGCCTCGTCGCATTGGCGCTCGCGGGCGACGTGCCGGAGGCCGACGAATGGCTCGACTACACGGTCAAGGTCTACGCGAACTCGTTCCCGCCGTGGGGCGGCCCGGAAGGCGGTTGGTCCCAAGGCGTCACGTACTGGAAGTACTCCTGCCGCATGGCCGCGCAGTACGTCGACGCATTGCGCACGGCCACCGGCGTGGACCTCTACCAGAAGCCGTGGTATCGCAACAACGGCTACTTCAAGCTCTACAACCACCCGCCGTGGTGCGCGATGTCGCACTTCGGCGACACCGGCGCGGCCGGCCCTGGCAAGTCGGACCGCGACAACATGGCCCACTACGCGGCGATCTACCGCAACCCGTACTTCCAATGGTACGCGGGCCGCATCCCGGCCGGGCGGGACACGTCCGTGTACGGCTACTTCTCATACGCCAACGACGTGCCCAGCCGGCCGCCGTTCGACTTGCCGCAGGCGCGGTACTTCGGCGACATCGGCTGGGCCGCGATGCACTCGCGGCTGTACGCGCCGGACGACGTGATGCTCTTCGCCAAGTCGAGCTGGTATGGCTCGTACAACCACAGCCACGCGGACCAGAACAGCTTCGTCGTGTATGCGTACGGCGAGCCGCTCGCGATCGACAGCGGATACTACCCGTGGTACATGAGCCCGCACCACAAGTCATGGACGATCCAGACGAAGGCCCACAACTGCATCCTCGTGGACGGCGAGGGGCAGCGCCCGCAGGACATCACGGCCCGCGGCAAATGCGTGGGCTGGCTCGCCGGGCCCGGAGCGGCGCTCTGGGCCGGCGAGGCCGCGCCGGCATACAAGGGCAAGCTCGATCGCTTCCGCCGGCACATCATCTTCCTGCCGCCGGACCTGTTCATCATCTACGACGAGTTGGCCGCGCCGAAGCCGTCGACGTTCCAGTGGACGCTCCACGCGCTGGAGAAGATGGAAATCGACGAGGCGAGCCAGTCCGTGCTGATCCGCAAGGGCGACGCGCGGTTGCTCGTGAAGCACCTCGCGCCGGACCATCTGCGCCAGAGCCAGACCGACGACTTCGGCGTGCCGCCCGAGCCGCGCCGCGGCAAGACGGACAAGCAGTGGCACTACGTCGCGGAAACGCAAGCGCCCGCGGACCGGCAGGAGTTCTTCACGGTCATGCGCGCGTTCCAGGGGGAGGAGAAGCCGCAGGTCCGTGCGAGAGTGATACGCGGCGGGAGCCCTCGCGTTGTTGTGGTGGAGTCGGGCGACCGCAGGGTGGTTCTTAGCCTGAGTGATAAGTGCGTTGACGACCCCGCACCGCTCCAGTTCGACCGGCGTGTCGCGTTGGTCGAGACGGTCTCGAAGCACTTGAGGCGCTTCGCCCTTCTCAACGACACGAGCTTGGGGGTCGGACACAAGGAGAGCCTGTCCTCTGACCAGCCCCTGTCCGTGGTCGGCAAGCGCGTGGCCGATGGCTGGAAGATGCGCTTCAGGTGCACTCGTGGCTCGAAGGTCTCGTTCGCCGCGGACGCCAAGCCGGTGCGGGTCCAGATCGGTGGCAAAGCGGTCGGCGCCGGCGCGTGGAGCTACGATGGCAAGAGGGTCAAGTTCGGCCTGCCGGCCGGCGAGCACGACGTGATGATCTTCACGCGGCAGCCCATCACCGTGCCGGCCGACGCGGCAATCGACCTGCGCGTTGCTGGCAAAGCGGCCGGCGTAGGCGGCGCGGGCCGGAGCGCGAACGACACGCAGGTCGCATGGGCGTCGCTCGACGCGAAGCCGGGCGTGTATCGCGTGCGCTTCGAGGACTTGGGCCAGGCCGAGGTGTGGCTCGACCGCGAGCGGCTGGACAAACTCGGCGAGGTAGCGCTGCGCGGCCGCAGCATGATCCTCGCGGAGACGCCGCTGGGAGCGAAGCTGCCGCGCATCGAGTTCGAGCCGCTCTATGCGGAAGGGCAGGGCGTGCAGGCGCCGGTCGTGGCCGAGTCCGCCCCGCGCCTGGCCGCGGGCATCAAGGTCGAGGCCGAGTCGTACGAGCGCGGCATTCGCGGCAAGCCGCGCATCTACTCGCACCGCACGTTTCTCTCGGGCGGCAAGGGCGTGTCCACGCCCCCGGTCATGGGCATCGGCGCGCGCTGGCGCGTGCGGGTGGAGAAGGCGGGCGAGTACGAGATGATCTGGAAGGTCGCCACGCACGAGCCCTTCGCGGAGCGCATCGTGCGCGTCGACGGCCGGCCCCTGCGCGCGGACGCGCCCGTCGCGCGGTTCGAGTACACCACCGGCTTCGGCGCGACCCCGGCCGAGTGGCGCCACTGCGTTGTTGCGGACAAGACCGGCCAGCCCATCCGCATCCGCCTCGCCGCGGGCGAACACACCATCGAGATGATCTCCGTGGCCGGCATGCTGAACCTGGACTACTTTGTCCTTGCGCCGAGCGAGGCACCTGGGACACAATGAGCGGCCAGCCCTCTGGAACCCCTCCCTTACAGGGAGGGGGCAGGGGGGTGGGTCGACAGACGGAAGGCAGGACGCGTCTGGCCCCGCGAGTGCTCGTTTGCGTGCACAGCAGCGCCCCCCCTCTTGTCCTTGCGCCGTTGCAGGACGACTGGGGCAGAATGAGCGGCCAGCCCTCTGGAACCCCTCCCTTACAGGGAGGGGGCAGGGGGGTGGGTCGACAGACGGAAGGCAGGACGCGTCTGGCCCCG
>JAJRTI010000736.1 GCA_024278415.1 Planctomycetota bacterium
CCCTCCGATCTGCGTGATCTGTGGGCATCTGTGCCTCTCTGTGATACCACCTCGGCGAGGCAAGGGCGCCAGCCAGCCGGGCACGAGCCCCCTGCTGCGGGCACAGGGATAGCACCTTGTCGGATAACGCCTGCCCCAGACGGCTCCGAGCAAAGTGCAAAGAAACTTCGATATGTTCAACGTTAGGCCCTTACCGGCTTTCGAACGACACCATATTGTCGATGCGCTCCGTTGTGGAGTGCGCCGGCTCGACGGCGCTTTGGCTGGCAGCGCGTCGCGCTGCTTTGCATCCGCACACGCGCGATCCGTTCGCCAGCGACAGGCGAAGCCCGCCCTATAGCCGGGTGATTGGGCAAAGGTAATTGTGGGACAGGACACTAGCCCAACACTTCAGTGCTGGGGACACGGAGCACTGAGTGAACACCAGTCCCGTAGGGACGACGGAATGCTGAGAACTGCCGCAGATTGGCGAGTGCGTCCGCCGTACGGCGGATCAGTGAGCCTCCGCTTGGGTGCGAGGGCGCCCGAGGGCTCACTGACGTGAGCTATAGGCGGGGCGCATGGGGAAGCTCCCGGGACGGCCAACTTGACGACGACGAGCGGCTTTGATCTAATCGCTCACTGCCTTGCCTCGCGGCGAGGGGACCGACTCGACGGAGCGCAAGAGTGGAGGAGACGCCCATGCACGAGTGGCCGGCAAACAAGCTCGACGAAGAGGAATGGGACGACGCAGATTGGGAATTGTTCCTCCAGCGGGGCGACGCGCAGGCCGCCAGGTTCCTCGATCTGGCCGAGACTCTCAACGACGACCCGGAGCGGAAGCGCCGCGTGGCTCGGGAAATGGGTTGGGACCACCTGCTTGAGCGCTGCCGGTCGGACGCTCCCCATTGTGGCCAGTGCGGCAAGGAGCATGAGTGCGAGATCCATCGCATCTGCCGCCTCTGGTCGGCCGCCGCGGCTGCGGACACGCATGGCCCGGCCGCGGAGCCCCACCTCGAGTCTCCAAGACTTGACGAGATCGAGGCCTATCGCAGAGGGCACGCCTTCTCGCTCGAATTGCACCAGCGCTTCGGCCACATCTTCGATGACGCGCCGCCCGACGACGCGGTTTTCGAGGCCATGACCGCATCCAGCGCTGTGCCGGCTCGCATCGCGAGTGGGCATAGCGAGGGATACGGACCCGATTCGCTCGATGAGAATATCGCGTACTGCGAACGGGCGTTGCGGAGCTTGGGCAAATGCCGAGAAGCTCTCTTGGATATCGAGCGCCGGGGACTCATGCCAGAGGGGCAGGTCGCAGAGTTGCTTGGCATGGCCGATGGCGTGCAGGCTGCCGGGGATGCGTGGGTCGGCCAGCTTCGGGCAAACAAGGTCGCAGGGAGTGGCAACACGGGGCTTTGGTAGGGCGCGTGTTCGGTATGCGCATGCGAAGAAATGCATGAAAGGCGCGTACCCGCACGCGCCAGCCTGCGGCCCAACCGCCGCTCGCTCGCAAGACGCCTGCATTTTGGCGAATGCGGCTACCACCGTTCCTGTTCCCCGCCCCTCTGTGCTGGGCCCAACGGATGGGTGTCCTGGAGTCTTGCATCACCAGATGTGGTTGGCTGTGGGCCCGGCAGCATAGCCGCGTGCGCGGTGCGCCTTGGGCACTTCCCACCACATCTTGGGTTGTGGTCAGCAACGCATACAATTTACTTGACATTGAGCACTTGAAGTGTTCCAATGTCGGGAACAACGCGGTACAGGCTGTGCTATCTAACAAAATATGGGCGCAGGCATCGTACCAGCAGCAAAATATAGCAGTGTGCTCTTGTATCGAGGCCATCTGGATTTGGCCAGCAGCGGACCATTTCTTGACTTTGATACAGCATTCTGCTAAGTTCAGAAGTTACGCATTATCCGTGTGCATGTTAGGAGGATGACCATGAAACACAAATCACTGGTCGCAGTGGCCCTTGTGGCTTGTTTGGCGCTGGCGGGTTGTAAGTCCATGAGCCCTGTGCAGCAATGGGGTTTGGGCGGGGCCGCGGCTGGCGCGGCAGTGGGCGGCCTCTGGGCCTCCAATGCTGGCATTCTGAATGCGGGCGAAGGCGCGCTCGTCGGCGCGGCAGCCGGCGGAGCAGCAGGAGCCATCGGCGGCGATATCTACGCCCGCCAGAAGACGGCCAAGGACGACGACGCGCTTGACGCCGAGGTCGAGAACCTGAAAAACCAAGGCGAGGAAAAAGATAAGCGCATCAAGGACTTGGAGGGCCAAATCGACGACATGAAGGAGGAACTGGAAAAGGAACGCAGCAAGCCGGCCCCCGAGCCGCAGGACGTGAGCCAAGCGCCGGCCGTGTCTTCAGAGCTGACGACAACCGCGGACGCGAGTGATGCGGAAATGCGAGAGCTTCAGAAGACGATGGGCGCGGAGGTCGAAGTCGGCCGCAGCGACAAGGGCATCACCCTCACGTTTGTGTCGGAAGTGCTCTTTGCATCCGGCAAGGCCAAGCTGACCAAGGGCGGCATGGACTCGCTGCACAAGGCGGCTGAGATGATCCGCGAGAAGTTCCCCAACAACGAGATCAATATCGAGGGCCACACCGACAACGAACGCATCAAACGCTCGGGATACCGGTCCAACTGGGAGCTGTCTTGCGAGCGCTCCCTTGCGGTCCTGCATTACCTCGTTGACCAAGAAGGCTTCCGGTCCGAGTTGCTGTCGGCCACGGGCTACGGAGACACGCGCCCGGTCGCGCCCAACGACACCGCGCTGGGCCGGCGGCTCAATCGCCGGGCTGTCATCGTGATCATGCCCGACGTGAAGTATGAGAAACAACACTTGAGCATGTGATACTCACGCAGTGAGTCCCGCCAGAACACACATGGGCCGCCGCCAGCCGCGGCGGCCCTACCTCTTGTACGCGGCCGCGCTCGCGGCGCTGGTGTCGGGCTGCGCGCAGCCTGTGATCCGCACCGGCGCGCTGCCCAACTACGCGCGCCTGCGCAGCACGACACTGATGGGCGAGGGCGATGGCCGCGCCCGCACCTATGTCGCACCGGGGTTGCTCTTGCTCGACTACGACGTGCTCTACGTCAAGCCCGTCAAGCCCGCGGGGCAGGTCGGCCCAGACCAACCGCGCATATCGCAATACTGCGCGCACTTGCAGGAGCGCACGCTCAACGGCCTGCGCAAGCTTCGCAAGTTCCGCATCCTCACCACCGACGACGAGTTCCTCAACCGCAAGCGCTACGACCTGCGCGTCGCCACGCTCGAGCTGTTCATCACGCACCTCGACGAAGGCAACGGCTTCGTCCGCTACGTTGTCGGATTCGAGCGCGGCGGCGTGGACGTGCAAGTCGAGGGCCGCCTCACCGACGCGCGCACGGGCGAGGTGCTCATGGAGTTCGCCGACCGACGTTACTATGCGGGCGACCCCATGAGCGGGCTGAACGTCAGAGTCATTCGCCCCGAGCCGCTCGTGGAGGAAGTGCTCATCCAGCACGCGTACGCGGTGGTGAAACTCATCAACAGCTACCCCTGAGCGCGTCCTGCGCTATCGTCGGCCTGTTTGTAGCGCGCTCGTAAGAGCGTTCCGTCTGCGTCTGGGGACACGGATGCGATCCCGCTTCGCGGGCTTCCGCATCGCGTCCCCGCGCCAGTGATGAAACAATGACCCCGCCCAATGCAAGCCGAGCCGCCGCCTACCACTTCATCGGCGTGGGCGGCATTGGCATGAGCGGGATCGCGCAGGTGTGCGCCGCGCGGGGGATGCGCGTCTCCGGTTCGGACCGATCCTACGACCGCGGGCAACGGGAGGCACTCTTCGGCACATTGGCCCAGCAACGCGTCGAGTTGTTCCCACAGGACGGCTCCGCCATGGAACACCCGCTCGACGCGGCGGTCGTGTCCACGGCCATCGAGGATACGAATTCCGACATCGCCGCGGCCAAGAGCAAGGCTGTGCCCATCGTGCACCGGTCCGAAGTGCTCGCCCAATTGCTCAACGGCACGCGCAGCATCGCCGTGACTGGCACAAGCGGCAAGACGACGACAACCGCGATGCTGGGGTGGATGCTCGAAGTCGCCGGGTTCGAGCCCACGGTCATCAACGGCGGCGTCATGAACAACTTCGCCGCGTTGCACCCACCCGGCAACGCGGTCGCGCGGCCCGGCGAATGGGTGTGCGCGGAGGCCGACGAGAGCGACGGGAGCGTGGTTCGGTTTCGGCCCGAAGTGGGCGTGGTCACCACCGTGGCGCGGGACCACAAGGAGATCGACGAACTGCTCGCGCTGTTCGAGCAATTCGCCTCGCAGACTCGCGGCGCGGTGGTGCTCAACGCGGACTACCCCGAGCTGGCCGGCCTGCGGCGGTGCGCCGGCCGCGCGGTTTCGTATGGCTCCCGCGCGGGAGCGGACGTGCGCGTGACGCGCGTGGAGCCTTCCGGGTTCGGCTCCACCTTCGACGCGTTGGGGCGCCGGTTCCGGATCCTCATGCCGGGCCGGCACAACGTGAGCAACGCGGCCGCGGCGCTCGCGGCAGGGCAGGAGATCGGCCTGCCGGCCGATTCCATGGAGGAGGCGCTGGCCACGTTTGTGGGCGTGCACCGCCGGCTGGAGTTGGTCGCGCGCGCGGGAGGCGTGCAGGTCGTTGATGACTACGCGCACAACCCGGAGAAGATCGCGGCCGCGATCGCAACGCTTCAGCCGCAGTCCAAGAAGCTCGTCGCGGTGTTCCAACCCCACGGCTTTGGGCCGGCCAAGTTCATGCGCGACGAACTGGCGGCCACGCTCGCGAAGCAGTTACGCCCGAGCGACGTCGTCTACATGCTCGACATCTACTATGCAGGCGGCACCGCCGACCAATCCATCTCGTCGGCGGACCTGGTGGACGATCTCGCGCGTGTGGGCGTGCGCGCACAGCACGCGCCCGACCGCGCGGCGGTGGTGCGGGAAATCGCACAGCTCGCCGAGCCGGGCACGACGGTCTTGGTCATGGGAGCAAGGGACGATACGCTCACCGACTTCTGCCACACGTTGGCGGAAACGGTTTCAACGCGGGAAACACATGTGGGGCACGGCTAGACAACCCCTTGGCCGGCTGCTATGCTTCATCCTGTTGGCCTCAGATGCACAACGCGGGCTTCGCCCGCAACCGAGGCGCGGAAGGCCTTCGCCTTTCGTTTTCACCGCACGGCCGATACAGACCTCATGGGCAGCAGGCAATGAAAGTAGGAGTGATCCAGGAGAGCTTCCCCGATGAGCGCCGCGTCGCGCTCGTGCCGGGCATGCTTGCGTCGCTGACGCAGGCCGGGCTCGACGTCGTGGTGGAATCCGGAGCAGGCGCGGAGGCCGGCTACCCCGACGACGAGTATGCTGACAAGGGCGCCACGATCGCCGATTCTCGCCAGGGCGTGCTCGCCCAAGCGGACATCCTCCTGCAAGTGCGCGGGCTGGGCGCGAACGCCGAGGCTGGCCGAGCCGACCTCGACTGCTTCAAGCCGGGGCAAGCGCTCATCGGCTTCCACGATCCGCTGTCGGCCCCGGAGGCCGTGCGGGAGTTGGCCGAGCGCAAGGTCCTCGCGTTCGCGATGGAACTCATGCCGCGCATCTCCCGCGCGCAGAGCATGGACGCTCTCAGCTCGATGGCGACCATTGCGGGATACAAAGCCGTGCTGCTCGCGGCCGAAGCCCTGCCGAAGATGTTTCCCATGCTGATGACTGCGGCCGGGACGATCTCCCCGGCGCGCGTGTTCGTCGTGGGCGCGGGCGTGGCCGGGCTCCAAGCCATCGCGACCGCGCGGCGTCTGGGCGCGGTCGTGCAGGCGTACGACGTACGCCCGGCCGTGCGCGAGCAAGTGGAGAGCCTCGGCGCCAAGTTCGTCGAACTCGAACTGGATGCCGGCGAGGCCGAGGACAAGGGCGGATATGCCAAGGAACTGGACGACGAGTTCTACCGCAAGCAGCGCGAGATGATGACGGCCGTGCTCGCGGAAAGCGACGTGGTGGTGACCACCGCGCTCATCCCCGGCAAGCCGGCCCCGGTGCTCGTGACCGCGGACATGGTCCAGGCCATGCCGGCGGGCTCGGTCATCGTCGACCTCGCGGCCGAACGCGGAGGCAACTGCGAACTGACCCGGCCGGACGAAACCGCGGTCGAGCACGGCGTCACGATACTCGGCCCGTCGAACATCGCCGCGACCGTGCCGTACCACGCGAGCCAGATGTACGCAAAGAACATCGCAACGTTTCTGTTGCACCTGGTCGACGAGGGCGCACTCCAGCTCGACATGGACGACGAAATCACCCGCGAGACGCTCTTGTGCCGCGACGGCGAAGTCGTGCATCCGCGCGTGAAGGAATTGTTGGATTCATCGAATTAGCGAGGCCTTCCCGATGGAACTGCTCGTTGGCATCCTCACGATTTTCGTGCTGGCGGTATTCGTGGGCTTCGAGATCATCACGAAGGTCCCGCCCACGTTGCACACGCCGCTCATGTCCGGCTCGAACGCGATCAGCGGCATCACCATCATCGGCGCGCTCCTTGCCGCAGGATCCGAGAGTACGGCACTCACGACGACGCTCGGCTTTCTCGCGGTCGTCTTTGCCACGATCAATGCGGTGGGCGGATTCCTCGTCACCCATCGCATGCTCGACATGTTTCGGCATAAAGACTGACAAATGCCCTGTCCTCTTGGACTTCCCTTGCTTCGCGCGCCTCACATGCGGCCACGCGGGGCAATTGCGGACTTCGCGAACTCCACAATCATCCCGCCGCGCAACGGCCTGGGTCCGACCTGGGGCTATTCCGGAGTTCGCGAACTCCGGAATAACATCGCTCCGCCCAGTCGTATGGCGGGGCGCCACAACTGCCAATCCTGACGGGTACCTAAACTGACGTGAACGACGCACTCATCAACTTGGCCTACCTCGCCGCGTCGGTCCTATTCATCATGGGGCTGAAGGGCCTGACGCATCCGCGCACCGCGGTGCGGGGCAACATGCTCGGCGCGCTGGGCATGTTCATTGCCATCGTGGTGACGTTGCTCAACAAACAGATCGTCAGCTTCGGCGTCATCATCGCCGGTGTGATCGTTGGCGGCGCGGCCGGTGCGGTGCTTGCGGCCAAAATCCAGATGACCGCGATGCCGCAGCTTGTCGCGCTGTTCAACGGATTCGGCGGCGTCGCGTCAGTGCTTGTGGCCGGGGCCGCGCTCCAGGAGGCCGCGAGCCCCGACGCGCAGTTCACCGTCTCCACCGCCGCATCAGGGCTGATCGGCGCGGTCACGTTTTGGGGCAGTTTGGTTGCGTTTTCGAAGCTCCAGGGGCTGGCGTTCGAGAAGCCGGTCGCATTCCCGGGCCACCACGCGGTGAACGCGCTCCTCGGGCTTGGCGCGCTCGCGCTGGCCTGGTGGCTCGTCGCGTCTGGCGGCGCGGTGCTGCCCTACTGGCTGCTGGTCGCCCTCGCGTCCGTGCTGGGCGTGCTGCTCGTGATGCCCATCGGCGGCGCGGACATGCCGGTGGTGATCGCGCTGTTGAACTCGTACTCGGGCCTCGCGGCCGCGGCCACCGGTTTTGTGCTCAACAACAACGTGCTCATCATCGCCGGCTCGCTCGTGGGCGCGTCCGGCGTGATCCTCTCGCGCATCATGTGCAAGGCCATGAACCGGTCCCTGGCCAACGTGCTCTTTGGCGTGTTCGCGCCGGCGGAAGCGTCCGCGTCCGCGGACGACGTGTATGAGGGCCGGGTCAAGTCCACTTCGGCCGAGGAGGTGGCGATGCTGCTGGACAGTGCGCGGCGGGTGGTCATTGCGCCGGGGTATGGCCTGGCCGTGGCGCAGGCGCAGCACGCGGTGCGCGATCTCATGAATCTGCTTGAGAGCCGCGGCCTGGAGGTCGAATGCGCCATCCACCCGGTCGCGGGGCGCATGCCGGGCCACATGAACGTGCTGCTCGCCGAGGCCGACGTGCCCTACGAGAAGCTCAAAGAGATGGACGCGATCAACTCGTCGTTCGAGCAGACGGACGTAGCGATCGTGATCGGGGCGAACGACGTGGTGAACCCGGTCGCGCGCACCGACCCCCACAGCCCCATCGCGGGCATGCCGATTCTTGAGGTGGGCAAAGCGCGCACGGTGGTGGTGATCAAGCGCAGCCTCAGCCCGGGGTTTGCGGGCATCCCCAACCCGCTCTTCGCCGCGGACAACACGCTCATGTTCTTCGGCGATGGCAAGCAGGCCATACTCGATCTGATCGCCGCGCTTAAAGAGGGGTAGCCGGTAGCGGCGCTCGTCGCACGCTCGTGAGAGCGTCTCTGCCCGGCGACGTGGAAGGCCCAGAGCGGAACGCACTGACGTGCGTGCTACCAACGCCGCCTGCTTGCGCATGGCCACCGGCGCTGATAGAATCCCCGCGCGCACCCCAACGATGCTAACTTCAGCATTTCGCGAGTCCGTGCAGGGATCGAGCGCGTTCGTCGCACGCTCGTAAGAGCGTCTCTGCCCGGCGACGTGGAAGGCCCAGAGCGGAACGCACTGACGTGCGTGCTACCAGCGGCGGATCTCGCCATAGGGCTATACGGACTTGCGGAATGCTGTAACAAGGCGGGCTTCGCCCGCAACCCAAGGCTTCTGGCTGTCATGGATCAGAGGCAAGAGGTGGCGCGTGGTGGGCAGGTTCGCTGTTCCGTATTGCGTATTACGTATTCGGATCGCGATCCGAGATACGCAATACGAAATACCCTGCCAAGAGTGCACGCACACCGCGCAACTTCTTGTTTATTGTCGCGGTTGCTGACCGCGAAGGCACCAAGAGACACCACGCCGTGGCCAAAAAACGACCAGCCAAGATCGACATGGGCGAGCGCGGGTTCTACTCGCCCGGCAACAAGCTCAACGAACTAACGGGCAAGGAGTGGATCAAGTTCACCAAAAGCTGGTTCGTGCACAACCCCCCGCGGCGCAAGGGGGGCGAACTGCTGCACCCGGCGAAGTACCCGGAGACGCTCGTGCAGGAGTTCGTGGAGTTCTTCACCAAGCCGGGCCAGTGGGTGCTCGACCCCATGCTCGGCACCGGCAGCACGCTCATTGCTTGCCACAACGCCGGGCGCAACGGCATCGGCATCGAACTGGACCCCCAGTACGCGGAGGTCGCAAAGCAACGCGTGACCGTGCTCGACTTTCCCCCGCACGTCACGCAGACGGTCAAGCTTGGCAACGCGCTCGACGCCAAAGCGTTGCTGGCCGAGGAGGGGATCGAGCAGGTCGACTACTGCATCACCTCGCCGCCATACTGGAACCAGCTCAAGCGCAACACAATCCGCCAGAAGGACCGCGCCAAGAAGGGCCTGGCCACGGACTACCACGACGACGCGGCCAACATCGGCAACATCGAGTCGTACGAGGACTTCCTCGAACAACAGGCGCGCATCTTCGACGCGGTGTTCGACGTGATGAAGCCGAAGGGCTACTTGACGGTCATCACCAACAACGTTTTCGCCAATGGTCGTGTGTACCCCCTAGCGTTCGACACCATGGGCCTGCTATCGCGGCGGGGCGAGCGGTCGTGGGTGCCGAAGGACGAACGCATCTGGCTTCAGGACGACAAACGCCTCATCGCACTCGGCGTGAACAACGCGTACGTGGGCAACCGACATCACCAATACTGCCTGATCTTCCGCAAGGAGTAGCGCCGCATACTGCGGCGGGAGGTGGGAAATGAGACGCAGCATTTCAGTCGCCGTTGTGGTTGGCTGTGTCCTCTGCGCCGGCTGCGGGCGCAGCACGTCCAGCACGGCCGTTACTGTGTCCCTCGCAGTCGATAGTCCCGCACCCCGCACGCTAACTTACAGAATCTGGAACAACTCCGATCGCCCGATCATCCTCCAACTGCAACCGCAGTCCGGGGTCGGCTATTACTTGCAGAGCTGGCATATGCGGGACAACGTTCGGCCGACGCGGGGCATACCGGTTGGCCGCAATCTCGGAAGTGGAACAAAGGTCCTAGCGGCCGGACGCACGATGGACTTCGATCTCGTCGGCGAAGCGCCGGGGGCATTCCGCGTGGGTGTGATGTCTTCCCTCTCGAGGGAATCGGGCGGACAGCCGTGGTGGTTGATCTGGAGCCCGTGGTGCGATGACAGGACGGGCTCCGAACCGGCTGCTGCGGGTGGTTGATGCCGCCGCTACGCCGGACCGTTATCCCATGGCGCAGCTATCAACGGAACTCAAGCTGAACATGCGGCCACATGAGGATGGCATTCGCCGTACGACGAACACAAGGCCGGTGAGGCCGGCGCAATGCCATTAACTTAGGGAACTCCGTCCGCAGGATCCACGATGCATTGGCCAGGGCCAGACTCCGTGGCCAGCTTTAGCTGGCCTTTCTGAGTGCCACCAGATTCATCTGGTGGTGAGCATGGCACTCGACTCAACTCGATGAGGAGCCTGCTTCAGCAGGACTTTTCTTGCTGCCGCAAGCGAATCGAGAAGCCGCGCTCAAGCGCGCTCCAGCCAATGAAGCAAAGACTTGCTGTCCACCACGTGAACGTGGTGGCAAGGCAGAGAGCCAGCTAAAGCTGGCTAAGCTGGCTGAATCCCGGTACTCCAGAAGAACGAGCGATCAAGATGACCGCACGTGCCGCGCTTTGCCTTAGCGAAGGAAACAACTAGGCGGTCTCGGCTACCGCCCCGTGAACAGGCGGCGCCCCCTGTCATCCGACCACCCAATCTCCCGCAGTAGCTCCAGGTGCGGCTGCATCTCAGCGACCTCCACGAGCGAATGCGCGTCCGTGCCGAGCGCGAGTGTTGCCCCTTCCTCCAGCAGATAGCCGAAGAACTCAGGGTCCGGCTCATTGGTGTGGAAGTTGATCTCCGCGGCCACGCCCGACTGCGCAATCATGCGCGCGAGGGGGCGATAGAGGTCCTTGGGCGTGTCGATCTTGCTGCGGCGAAAGTAGCGGAAGGGATGCGCGAGCACCTGCGCTCCGCTCGACAGCGCCCGCTCGTTCGCGGCCATGAACTCGCGGCGCAACTCGGCCGGCGTGGCGGATTGGGGATCGAAGCCGGCGATGCGGTGCACGGCCGCGATGAAGAAGTCCCAGCCCTCGCGGTCTTCGTCCAACAGCGTCCAGTTGCCGTCGCGGTCGAAGTCCACTTCCAGCGCGAGGCCCACGAAGTCCGAGCGCAGCGGCTCCATCTCGCGGCGGTACGCGTCCATGCGCGCGGTTCCGGCCGCCTTGGCTTGTTGCATCATGGACAGGTCGTCTTGGAGCGCGCCGGACCCGTATTCCTTGGCCGATACGTAGAGGTGCGCCGCGTGCTCGGCGAAGACCATGCCGTCGAGGCCCATGAGCTTCGCACGTTCGATGGCCTGCGCCGGCTGCATGCCGGCATCGCAGTACGCGTAGTGCGAGTGCATGTGCACGTCCACGAGCGGGAACGGAGCGTCGAGCGCGAGCGGGATTTCGTTCGCCTCGACCTGTGTGCCGCGCAACCGCAGATGCAACATGCGGAAAGGGACCTCCGCGAGCGCGGGCGCGGTCACGTACTGCACCCCGCGCTCTTCGTGCAGTTCCTGCCCCGGGTGGTAGTGCGCGCTCACCGACAGCGTCACGCGGCACTCCGAGTACGTGCGCATGACCTCGTCGTTGTCCGTGAGGTGGTACGGGTAGCTGCTCTCGATGGGCGGATGGATGGGGTTGTGCTGCAAGACAATGAGCGGCGCATCGGGATGCTCCGCTCGAGCGGACCTCACCAATTGGAGGCCCGCCGCGCCACGAGTCGTGACGTCGTTCTCGTCATAGCGGTCGGCGAAGGTGATGAGCTGGTAGCCCTTGATCTCGCGGGCGCCGGGCTCGTCGCCAAGAATTGCGGCCATATGCTCCGGCGGCGTATCGTGGTTGCCGGGCACGAGCATGATCGGTTTCCCGAAGCTGTTGATCGCGTCTCGGAGCGCGATCAGGTCCAACTCCGCGTCCTCCGCCTTGCCATTGTCCAGCAGGTCTCCGAGCAGCGCGATCGCGTCCACGTCGATCGTGCGCAAGGCCCACCGCAGGCCGCGCTGGACGAGTTCAAGACCGAGGCTGGCCTTGCGGCTTTCGTGGGGACAGGTATGTTTCGCCTGGTCGACGTAGTGCACGTCGGTGATGATGAGCAGGTTCAGTTCGTCGAGCATTGTCTACGGCTTGGTCTCAGGGAAGGGCGTGAAGTTGTTTTGGGGCCCAGTTGTCATGCTCTTCGGCGCGAGTGTATCGAGGTAGCGGCCCACCCATGCAGCGGCCTCTTTCGCGGCCTCAGGGGCCAGTGACTGCGGGTTGCTGACCATGAACTCGCAGCACCGCTCCGCGGCGGTGTCTTCGTCGCCGGCCGCGGCCGCGCGGCGGAAGAGCACGTAGTAGCCGAGCCCGTGCGCGGCGAGGCGCAGGCGCACCAGATCTGCGACGGCTTGGCCGAGCACGTCCAGCGCGGCCGTGTTGCCCGTGACCCGGCCGATGGGGAGTCGGGTGGAGCCCTGTGCGAGTATCACGTCGCACACGACGGCCTCGCCACTGGTCTTGGCCTGTGGGACCGGGATGAATTTCGAGGCCTGCGTTGGGCCGCTCGCCGGCGCGGCCACTTCGACCAGACGCAGCAGCGACCGTGCGGAGCTGCGGTTGATGGACGCGCGGTAGAACTCGGGCGTAGGCGCCTGGCGGGCCGACGCGGCCGCGGCTTTGCGCCAGAGCTGCGCCCACTCGGGGTTGAGCTTCACGGGCGCCGCGGCGCCGTTTGGGTCGACGGTGGCCTTCCCCGCGATGATCAAGTCCAAGTCGTCGAGTTCCGGCGCTTTGGCGAGCGTGAGCCACGATCGCCGGGAGATTTCGACGTTCGGGATCGGGCGCTGGGCGAGGCGCTCGAAGAGGCGTCGGCCGAAATCGTGTCGCTTGGCCGCGAGCGGCCCGGCCATGTCGAACTGAATGACCGCGGTTCGAAATTTTATCCGCCGCGCCAGCGCGCGCCGGAGCCGGTCCACTTCGGCGATGCTGCGGTCCGGCCGGTCCGAGAGCCGGGCGGCGGCGGCATGGGCCAATAGGGCCTTGCCCAGCGCGGCGTCGCGTTCGGCCTGTTGCGCTAAATCTTCGAGGGTTTTCCGATGCCATCCGCGCGCGGTCTCCGCTCGGTTTTTGGCGTCGTTGGGCGGGGGCAGGAGCTTGGCGGCTTCGGCAAAGTCGGAGTACGCGGCGACCCAGTCGCGCCGGGCGTTGGCCTTGGCCGCGCGGTCGTAGAGGCAGCGTCCCAGCGTGGGATCCGCGCGGGATGCGAGTGCGGTGTCGCCGGCGAGCGCGGCGAGTTTCTTCGCGCGCAACAGCACCTTCCTCGCTTCTTCCCAATCGCCTTGCTCCGCCAGCGCGCGGCCTTGCGCGATTTCCTGCTGGGCCAGGGCCAGGCGGCACTTCTTGAGCAGATCGCCGGCTGCGGTCGAGCCCGGCGCGACCGCCGCGACTTGCTCGGCTTTGGCCAGGGCGTCGGCGAACCGCTTCTGGTCGTAGAGTTGTCGTGCGTCGTCGAGTGTGGAGGCCGCGCGCTCGCCCTTCTGGCACTGGGCCAGGAGCCCCTTCACTTCGTCGGTCTGTCGGATGGCGGCCGCTTTCTGCGCCCACTCCGCGGCTTCGGCGAGTCGTTTCTCGTCGATCCGTTGGCGCGCTTTCGAGACATAGGCCGCGACTCCTTGGCGCTCGTAATTGGCCAGCAGTTCTTCGGTGGCCGCGTCTTGCTCGATTTCCAGACTCGCTCGAAGCGCGTTGACCGCGTCGATCCACTCGCCCTCTTTCGCGGCTTGCTTGGCCTGGTCGCGCAGCGTCTTGGCGCGCGCCAGCGCCTGTTCGATCTGGGCTTGGGCTTGGCGGAGCGATGCCGTTTCCAAGCCGGCATCGTGTGCTTCGGCGACGCGGGCCAGTGCGTCCTTGGGCCGGCGCTTCTTGAGCGCGGCCAGTGCTTGGGCCACGCACGCGTTGGCTGCGCGGCCGCGGGTGTAGGCCAGTCGCGACTGGATCTTGCTATCCGCCGGGTTGGCCTGCGCGGCCGCGGTGTAGGCTTGGTACGCCCCGAGCCAATCGCGGCAGGCTTCCGCGCGCTGGGCTTGCTGGAGCGCGCGGCCTGCGCCGCAGCCGCATAGGGTTAGCAACGCGATCGAAGCGGCAACCAATCCCGCTCGGCGCCACGTGGGCAGATCCCGCATGCTGGCGCATGCGGCGACCGACCCAGCGAGTTTGCGGTGGAGTGTTTTCACGATGCGCACTCCTCGCGCGGCCTTCGGCCGCAACCGTTCAGCGTACGGAGGCCGGCGGAACGAATCCAAGTGGACTGCAAATCCGACAGGCGACCCGCCCGCTGGCGCGTGCGGCTACCGGTCGGCATCAGCGAGGCAGGGGTAGGTCCACCGGCTGTCCGGTCTCGACGGACCGGTATGCGGCTTCGGCGATTTCGATGGCCGCGCGGCCCTCCTCGCCGGGCACGGGCACGGGCGTGTCGTCCCGGATCGCCTCGACGAACGCGCGCAGTTCGTGCTGCACCGGCGGCTCGTGCGGGATGTCGCCGGCAGCGATACGTGTCGCTTCGCCGTCGAAGGTCTTATACGTGAGGCCGCCGTCCGCGCCCCAAAAGACGGGGAAGTCGATGCTGCCGTTCTCGCAGTCCACGTGGCCGCCGTACCCGCCGATGGCCGACGCTTGGCTCGCGTGGAGCAGGCCGACCGCGCCGGACTTGAACTTCACGGTCACGAGCATGATGTCGCAGTAGTCGGCTTCCTTCTGGCGGTAGATGCCGCCGACGGCGTACACGCTTGCCACGTCGCCGCAGACGAAGCGCATGAAGTCGATCTCGTGCGCGCTGATCTCCATGAGCAGGCCGCCGGATTTGTCGAGGCTGAAGCGCCAGTCCCGCGCCCATTGGCCCGTGCCCCAGCCGCCGCCGGTGCGGTGCACTTTCATGCAGGTGGCCGCGCCGAGTTCGCCGCTCTACACGATCTCGCGCACCTTGCCGTGGACCGGGTGGAAGCGGCACACCTGGCCGATCATGAGCTTGACGCCCGCGTCTGCGCAAGCCTGGATCATCTTGTCGCAGTCGGCCACGTTCGTGGCCATGGGCTTCTCGCTGAACACGTGCTTGCCCGCGGCCGCGGCGTCGAGGGTCATTTGGCAGTGGAGGAACTGCGGCGACGCGATGGCCACGCCCTGCACGTCGTCGCGTGCGAGCATGTCCTTGTAGTCGGTATGCGCATCGCCGCCGAGTTCAGCGCTCGCCTTGGCGGCCAGCTCTTCGTTCACGTCCGACACCGCGACGAGTTGTGCGGCGTCGACGTTGAGCAGGCCCTTGGCCAGGCTCGTGCCCATGTTGCCGCAGCCGATGAGGCCGATGCCGATCTTGCTCATGAGTGGATCCTATCGGAGAGAAACGGGTGACAGTGATGCGGGGGAGGAGGGGGGTAAGGATAGAGAAATCAGTGTGGCAATGCAACGCGGACGGAGAAGAGGCACAAGCCCGCGGAAGGGGCGACCGCTGGAGCACGGGCGCCCAATAACCACACTTTGGAGAGTGTGGTTATTGGGCTTCGCCGCGGTGGCGGCTTTCACGCTGTCGGTCACGTTCGTCGAGGCGTGCGCGCGTCATGCGCTCGCGCAGGCCGCCTTCTTGCACTAACGCCTTCTCAAGTTGCCGGATCTGCCGGTCCAGCAGATAGTTGGCTTGGTGGATCAGGCAGATGATGATGTTGGCGACAGTCTCGGGGGAGCGGTTCTCGATATAGGATCTATAGGTCTCATAGGACTCATGCGAGCCC